>JAGADS010000051.1 GCA_017613485.1 Treponema sp. | reverse complement strand
TTCTTTTCGCTGCTTGTTCAAATCGTCCTTCAGGTCTGCTTTTCCGAGGGCAACTTTTACGCGGGCTTCTTGAACTGATGTGGTCATCTTGATTGTATTTTTTCCAATGATATTACTCATTGCGTCTGATGGTTTGCGCATTGTATCGCGGAGGGCGTTCAGTTTTTCCATGTCCTTGTTGATTTCCAGGGCACTGAGTATGGTTATGACAGCATCAACGATTGTTGCAGTGTACAGGAAAGCAAGGATGAATATGCCGTATTTTGGTGGAATTAAAGCTACGGTAATTGAATGAATAAAAGGATGCAGGACCTTGAGGGCAAGTGTTACCGCAAGACCCCAGATGATGCAGAAGGCAAGGCAGATATATCCGTGGAAGTTAAAGGGCATGTCGCTGTAATCCCACCATCGTGCATGAAATAATTTATCAAGTCCCCAGCCCGCAATCAGTTCAACTAGAGTGGTAAAAATGCTGCCGGTCAAAAAAGTAAGCCATGTATTTACCTGACCTGTCTCTGGATTAACCGGTAAGAGACTCATGATAAAAAGAACTGCAATCATTCCAAAGCCGTAGACGGGACAGATTGGGCCTGCAAGAAAACCTCTGTTTATGATTTTGCCTATTGTCACAGCATGAAAAGCAACTTCAATTGTCCAGCCGATGAATGAATAGAGGATAAAGTACCAGCAGACGGCGTAAAATGACATTCCAGAGAACATATTTTGATTTCCTATTTTTTAGCAAGCTGAACGGTGGCATTTGATAATCGGAAGCTGTCATATCCGTGATACTCGTAGACTTCAAAATTGCCGGTTACGATAATCTCTTGGTCGTCTTTTGGCTGGGTAACTCCTGCAACAGGTACGAACTCAAGGCCCTGGGCACAGCAGGCGGTGGCATCCATTACAATGCATGAATAACCGTTGTCACCGAAATCGTTTGTATAATAATATGACTGACCCTTTATGCGGATTTTCTTGCCCACATATTCCTCCGGGACACAGAGCATGTTGAAGACCTGGGAATAAACTATGGTGGCGCTCTTGTTGGTTAAATCAAGATCCACGTCAGAGTTCTCTTCCTTTGTTACGGCCATGTTGTCCTGAGGCGGGGTGTTATTGTCTGCAGTCATGATGTTGATAGGTGCAATTGATTCAGATGCAGAATCATTCTGTGCAACTGCATTCTCTTTGGTTTTAGAGGAACAGGAAGAAAAAACAAATAAAATGCAGACAGTGAAGAATAAGAATCTTGTTTTCATCAGGTGACCCCCTTTGCTCAAGCCTATTCTACAACTTTGGCATTAACGGTGCAAGAGATGACCGATGACATAGAAAATCAGGAAGCCCACGATATCTGCCGCAACGATTGTTGAGCCGACTGGAGTTCCTGCAAGAATCGAAACCAAAAGCCCCAGTACCGCGCATGTGATGGAGAAAATCACGGAGCAGACAGTAACCTTCTTAAAACTGGTAAACACGAGCATTGCGGAAATTGCCGGGAAAATCACCAGTGCAGAAATCAAAAGGGAACCGACAAGATTCATGGCAAGCACGATGATGATGGCAATCATTGTTGCAATCAGGAGATTGTATGCCTTTACGTTCAAGCCGACTGCCTGGGAGAAATTCTCGTCAAATGTAATTGCAAAGATCCTGTGATAGAGCAGGACAAAGATTCCCACGACCACGATAGAAAGTATAATGCAAAGCCAGAGCTCCAGACGTGAAATAGTCAGTATGGAAGTTGATCCGAACAGGGTAGAGCAGACATCACCCGCAACATTGGCAGAGTTAGAGCTAAGATTGATCAGAAGATAACCCACGGCAAGCGCACCCACGGAAATCATGGCAATTGAGGCATCACCCTTTATCTTGGTGTTCTGACCGGCCTGCAGGATAAATATCGCACTGATGACTGTAATCGGAAGAATTACGATCATGCTGCTTGAGACCTTGAGCACGGTTGCTATTGCAAGGGCACCAAAGGCAACATGAGAAAGACCGTCCCCGATAAAAGAAAAACGCTTGAGGACAAGAGTCACACCCAGCAGAGAGGAGCACAGGGAAATAAGTATGCTTACGATCAAAGCATTGCGGACAAAATCAAAAGAAAAATAGGATACAAGGTCCTGAAAAATACCGCTCATTCAACTTCCTCCAGGTTAAGATACATTTTTCCAATCTCGCTTTTGCAATATTCATCCTTGGTTCCAAAAAAAACATGCTTACCGATGTGCAGGATATGGCTTGCATGTTCAACTGCAAAATGAATGTCATGTGATATCATGATTATGGAGATGCCTGACTTGTTGAGTGAGTCAATCAGGGCATACATCTCGTTTGTGGCAATGGGGTCAAGGCCTGTTACGGGTTCATCAAGCAGGAGCATTTTTTTTGTTGCACACAGGGCTCGGGCCAAAAGTACCCTCTGCTGCTGTCCACCGGAAAGATTGCGGTAACATTTGTTTGTAAGATGTTTAATTCCCATGCGCTCGATATTTGCCATGGCTTCTTTTTTCTGTGCGGCGGAATACCAGAATAAGAACCCCGGTTTAGCCTGAAATCCCGAGAGAACGATTTCCCATACAGAGGCCGGAAAATCCCTTTGTATCTCTGTCTGCTGCGGAAGATAGCCTATTTGACTCTGTAAGAATCCGTCAGAGGTTTCTATGCTGCCGGAAAGAGGTTTTTGCAAGTGCAGGATTGTCTTCATCAATGTGGATTTACCGGTTCCGTTTTCTCCAACAATGCAAAGATAGTTTCCTTCTTCTACTGTAAAATTCAGATTGCTAAGTAGGACATTCCCGTTGTAACCCAGACTTAGATCCCTGCATATCAACTGAGCCATTTTTCCTCCGAATCGCCTTGGAAAATTAAAATTGAAAATCGTTTTCAATTTATACCAATAAAATGCCCTTTTGTCAATTGATGCGGGGGTTTTATGCAGTCCCTAAGATTTACATTTTTGCTTGTATGTGTATAATAGTAGGACAGAGAAAAATTGATTCATAAAGAGGAAGACATGAAGCAACTGATGTTAGGAAATGCGGCTGCGGCCCGTGGTTTGTTTGAGGCCGGC
>JAGADS010000050.1 GCA_017613485.1 Treponema sp. | reverse complement strand
CCACCCCAACGGAAACGGCGCCAAGAACGCAAAGAAACTAAAGGACATGCTCACCGCCGATTCCTGAGCGTCAATCAAATTATTGTTTACAATCAGGAATTTAAAGATTATAATTTAATCATGAGGCTTAAGAAATACATTTTGCTTGCAGTTCTTATTCTCTCCACGGGCTTTCTTTATGCTAAAGATGCCGATGCAACCATTGCAATTAATCTGGACTATTATCTGTTCGGGTGGAATGCAGAAAGTTTTGATCAATATAAAGATCTTAGCGGCGGGAACATCAACATAAACGGAACCTTTGACCTGTCTCCTAATTTTTTTGTAGGCTGCAACATCGGAATGCCGTTCTGGCTCTATTGGCTTTTTACCTACGACAGTGAAAGCTCCAGCAGTGACTCCTTTGCATTTAATCCTTCCGACAAACTCTTTACCTTCTCTGTTATTTCTGGATTCGATTATTTCCTCTTGGATGAACTGCGTCTGGAGGCGTATGTAGAAGCTGGCTTTATTGCCAACAGTTTTGCAGGAGGAGCCGGTGCCACAGTGACCATTGCGCCAGTCGGATTTGATAGTGACACACGAATCGGCCTCAAGCTTGACTACGGATATTATTACGGCCTTTCCCTAGAATCCCACCGATGGATTCCATTCCACAAATTCGCCCTCGGGTTCTCTGCTATCGGATTGTTTTAGGGCAGAAAAGGACATTCTAACAAAGAAAATGAAAAATCACTGTCAAAAATACTCTGGAATTTTCAAATATATGGCTAGATTTGAAAATAATCGCTGAAATATACGTATTTATTTTCAAGAAACCTTGATATTTTGAAAAAAAAGGGCTAAAATAATCATGGAATTTTCAAGAATCACTTAATTTGAGGTATCGATGGAAAATCAAACACAACAAAAGCAGACAAATTCCCGATCCGGTTCTCTTGTGCAGAATCTTTCCGGGGAACTTGCGTATTATTCTTTTAAACCGACTCCTCTACCTCCAGAACCACCACTGGAATTTGATGGCCAGATGATTTCTCTTTTGGCAGAAGCAAACAGAAAAGTTGCATTTCTTGATGGCATCTCAGATAAAATCCCGAATCAAAATCTTTTCCTTTCCATGTATGTCAGAAAAGAGGCCCTGGTATCGTCTCAGATAGAAGGAACCCAATGCACGCTCGATGATGTGCTTGATCCAAATGCTGAGGAAAACGCGAATGTTGATGTTGGGGATGTCATAAACTATATAAGCGCAAGTAATCTGGCAATCCGCCGATTGAATGACTTGCCCTTGTGCATGCGTCTCTTAAAGGAAATACACGCTGAGCTTATAAAAGAGGGACGTGGAAGTGATAAGACTCCCGGTGTTTTCCGCACGAGCCAAAACTGGATTGGCGGACAGGGAAGCACATTAAAGAATGCCCGGTACATTCCACCTTGTGTAAAAGACATGAACGAGGCCTTGGACAATCTTGAAAAATACATAAATTCAAATGATACTCTTGATCCTATGGTTCAGGCAGCTTTGATTCATTATCAGTTTGAGACAATCCATCCGTTCTTGGATGGCAACGGAAGAGTCGGACGTCTTTTGATAATCCTCTTTCTGATGAAAAAGAAAATCATAACAAAACCGGTGCTTTATCTTTCATGTTTCCTAAAGATAAACAGAGTTGAATATTACGACCGCCTGAGTGAAGTCCGGCAGAAGGGAAATTACGAGCAATGGGTCCGCTTCTTTTTGCAGATGATTCTTGAAACCGCGAATGATGCGATAGAGTCAATAAACAAATTGGAAAACCTTCATAATAAAAACATTGCCTTGCTGGAGGAAATCCCCGGGAGGACAAGAGACAATTCCCTTTTGCTGTTTGAATATATAGAAAAGAAAGCGATAATTGATACAACAAAGACAGCGCAGGAACTAGGACTGTCATATAACACAGTGGCAAAGAATATCGACCTGTTTTGTAAAAAGAAAATACTTTCTCCTTCCGCTAAGAACGGTAAAGCAAGCCTGTATTCATATACCGAATACCTGGACATACTTCGAAAGGGCACGGAAATCTAAAACCGCCCTATGGTTTTCTGCCATCGTATTGTTTTAGGGTGACGCTAACCAGAGATCTCGAGGAAGGGTTCTTCGGGTTCCTCAAGCCATTGAATGATTTGCTCAGTGACCTTTTCTTTTTTCCGTCGTGAATTCTTTCCGCGGATTGCACACTCCCAGACAACACAGATTCTCCAGCATTCATCCTGATAGGCCTTGATTACGCGTGCGTCCCGTTCCTTGTTGCGCTCAAACTTTTTCCTCCAGAACTCCTGATTCGACCTTGGAAAACGGAAATACTCGCACCTATCATGCGCGTGCCAGAAACATCCGTTTATGAAAATCACCGCGAAGTATTTGGGAAAAATTATGTCAGGTCTTCCGGGATACCTCTTGTCGCAGATCCTGTATCTGAACCCCGCCTTGAACAGGGCAGAGCGGATCTCCTTTTCCGGCTTGGTGTCCTTTGAGCGGATGCGAGACATGTTGATGTGCCTG
>JAGADS010000005.1 GCA_017613485.1 Treponema sp. | reverse complement strand
TCCCTGGCTGTCAAGAAGAGGTCCTCCTGAATTACCCGGATTGATTGCGGCGTCTGTCTGAATCATGTTGCGGATGATTACATTCTCGCTTTCCTGAATAGGACGACCAAGACCTGAGACAATACCTGTTGTCATAGTGCGTTCAAGGGCAAACGGGTTTCCGATGGCAATTACCTTCTGGCCTACCTTTAGATTGTCGCTGTCACCGAAGTCAATAGTCTTAAGCTCAACATTTTTTGGAGGTGTGAACTTAAGAACGGCGATGTCACTTTCAACGTCTTTTCCGACAACAGTTCCCTCGTAGCTTGAACCGTCGGCAAGGGATATAGTGATTGTGCTTGCATTCTCGATTACATGAACGTTTGTTACAACATAGCCCCTGGCATCGATTATGGAGCCTGAACCTGAACCACTGGAGGCAACCACAGGCTCAAGGAACCAGTTGTATCCCATGACCTGAGTTGTGATGTTAACGACCGCCTCATTACACTTTTCGTACACGGCAATATTCTGTGCCTCATCCTGTGTGTAGCTGGTTGAACTTGTGGCAGCAGTAAGAACCGGAGTATTCGTCTGGAGCGGCAGTTCAGAAGAAAAGCCTGTATCATCCAGTACAATCGGCTCATTTCCGGCCTCAATCACCGGCAGATCCTTTTGCCCGCCTTTCAGGACAAAAACACATATAAATACTGCGGCTATGGCAGTTCCAATTCCTGTGAGTATCGAACATATAACAGTTGTTTTTCTTGTATTCATTTTCATACTATAAATATACCCTTTCTGGCACTTATTGTCAAAGAAAAAAGGCCAAAATAACAGGAATTTAGTAATATGGGATCTGCTGAATAATCAGAATATCAAAATCAAGGCAATTATCCCATTTGATTTTAGCATTTTTCTCCCATTCTATCACTTAATGGCTTAAAATCCATCCCTTGTTCATCAAGCCCCATTGTAGCCAGTCCCGTTCTGTCATTCCAAAACACATGCCAAGAGAGCTTACCAGATTTTTTAGTAAATCCATAGATTTTTTACCCATATTTCTTATGTAACCGAAGTCTTCTTCTTTTTTAGCAGTTAATTGCGACAAGGTTTTTATATTCATATTTTTTAAACAGTTTACACAACGGACTGACAATTCAAGATTCTCAACCGGCATATCCATTACTTCTCTGATTGTTTTCATCTTCTTCATCTCCTTCGCGGTCTGCACTGATGTGCCCCATACGTTATGAGAAAAATATAACACAAGTTTGAAAATATTAGTGCGCTTGCCCCTCTGTATTTTTGAAAAAATTTACAAGTGTAATGTATTGTGGAAAAATCCAAAAATAAAGGGCATGAAGAACTTGTTTTCTTAAACAATTAAAGAGATGCACTCGGCAGGCAAATGAGTCTAAAAGAGGCTTGTGATTTATTTAATGCAGTTGATATTGTGAAAAAGCGATTAATTTTTTGACGCTTATTTGTTCTCTTCTTCCATATCAATCATTTTGTCCAACTCTTCCAGTGAAAATGTACTGTATGATGCTACACCTGCCACAACCCCAGCTGCGCTCGCCAGGTCATCTCCATAGCCGATTACCGGTGTGAAATCTGGAATAAGATCAAGGGGTAGGAGAATGTAGCCTATTGCACCAACTATCAATGCCTTTGTATGAGTCGGAGTTGTTGGATTATCCAAAGCAGAAAGAAGTTTACCTAAAACAGAAACGATTGCCCCAGCAGTACCGGCGATTGCCTTAGGTTTGTTACGTGTAGCTTTTCGCAGTTTCTTTAATAATTTAAAAGCGATGTTTTTGTCAAAGTGCTTTTGATATTTTTCAACCAATTCCTCTTCGGAAACTTTTTTTGTTTCGGGAGAGTTTGTCTCATAATCCACAGATTCCATTTGGGCTTCCGTTTCTTTTTCTTCCATTTCACTGGAATAATCATATTTTTCGTCTGCCATTTATTATCTCCTATGAAATTAATGAGGATGTTATCAAAAAACACAATCTTTTACCAATTCTCAAAATCATTTTTATGAGCATTCTCTGTGTTATTAATGTCTTCCATCTCCTTTTCTTCAGCTTTTTTAAGTTTTTCTTTGAAATTCCTTATGGTTTCATGAAAATCAGGAATTCCAAGGAATCCTGAAAGGACTGAAAAGACGTTTAGATGTTCTGGTCCTCCTCTTGATCTGAACTTCATAGAAATATCAGGGGAATTCATATTTAGATATAAATGAAGTTCAGGCTCACCACGGTATTCGTTAGTATCACGGTAACCTGCAATTTCCAAACGCAGGCTCTTTCCAGGTTCTGGAATATATAAGAGTAAACATTCTGCATTTGTCCATATTGTCGGTTCACGCCATGAAACCCATCTTCCGCTAAAATAATACAATGTTTTATGACCCGATATATATTTACCATATAGACATCTTTTTTGATCATCAGAATTTATAGAGTCTAATGATGGAGAATATTGATAACCTAGAATATTTCCAAATTTATATTCTATGTCCCCTATAGTGATGTGCTCTTTCTTTGTTTTGCTCTCCCAGTCCTGAGAAAAAATTTCCTCCCATTTTTTTAGCATATTTCTCCATGTTTCATTATCTGCATCACTTGAAATTTTAACATAATCTTTCTTTTCATTATCCCATTTCTCCATTGGATTCCTTTTTTGTTCCTCTTCAAAAGCTTTTTTTTCTTTCAATTTTTTTTCGGCAATTGTTTCACAGGAAATTTTTACTACACTTCCTGTTTCTTTAGATATTAACCAATTAAAAAAATCTATAACTTTATCCGTGATAAAAGAAGTATCTTCGATAGTTATAATAGGTTTTCTTTCCTTTCCGTAAAGTATCAGTTGTTTATGCAAATTTCCATCGGACTCATTTTCTTTATAGAATCCACCTGTCAAACTTTTATAATCAACTACACAGGTTTGATTAGAAGTGGTATTTTTTATCAGCATTTTATCGCCAAAAAAACAGATTTCCTGTTTATTCAATGCAGAAGGATTGGAATAATATGCTGCACAAGAAGCTTTACGCTCTTTTTTCATATCATTGATGATTATTGAGTTTAATATTTTATCATCTATATTCGGTTTAAAACTCCAAAAAACTGTATCTGAACTCAGTTTCTTAATCTTATTCACAATTTCATCGGTTTGTGAATAATCCAAATCCGGTAACTCAGGTAGAGAATTTTTCTTAAGCTCGTTAATAAAGGCGTTTAGAAACATTGCAATGACACTTGTTGAATAGTTTCCTTTCAGATTTACGGTCTGTCCATTTGTAAGTTTCAATAAAAGATGCCCCTCGGTTTTCTCTTTGCCGAAACCGAAAAGAGTACTTTTCATTTCCTCTAGATATGATATGGAATCTATATCTGACAATTTAAAACTCCCTGCATCTTGCATATAGAACTTATCATTTGTAAAAAGAAACTTAATAGCGGAAAAAAAGCCTAGCATTCCCTTCGAGTCTACCTCTCCTATACATATAACAGACTGAGGTTCTTCCTTTGGGGCTATAGAATTCTGAATCTCTGTCCATTTTCTTTTGTCCATATTTGGTGCAATCATACAATTTGGACCACCAAATCTAAACCTGTTATAAATTGTCCTTAATGTATCTGTTGTTGCCATTTCTTTTCTCCTAGTTTTATTGAATATCAAATTTTTTGGTATATAGTTCTATTTCCTTTATCTAGCAATGTCTCACTATAAACAAGGAAACTTTGCCGGTGTCTCTGAATACAAGTTCAGTATCTGTGGATCTTTCTTTATCTATCATGCATTCTTCGATATGAAAACCTTTTATTGTTGAATCTGCGTCTTTATCCTCATTTTCAAGTTCTAACGCAAATGAATTCTGTTTAGTACAGCAAGCCTTATAGGAACCAAGTTTTTTTCCTGTTTCTGCTTCGTAGACCTCAACACTGAATGACCTTCCTACTCCAAATTTAGGAATATCTTCGATATTATTCTTTGCAAATTCTTCTATCATTCCGCAAACCTCTTTTTTATCAGTCATAATAAATCTACCTCCAAATCAGTTTTTATCATCCTCACCCCAGAACCTTGACACAAGCAATAATCTTTTTTGTGGGATTGCTTGCCTTGAATTTGTTTTTGGCTTCGATTATCGAGGATGCGTTGATGGAGTTGGTTTTATGAACAACTTCACTCCCAGGAATCTTATAAGTAATGATAAATTTTTTCTGTGGTGCCATAAAAGCTCCTTATTTTGCAAATTATTGCTTTTGAAGCAATACAAAACATATTATAAAGTATAAATTGCAATATTACAAGCAAAATATAGCTTATAATGCTATAAAAATGAATGAGTATAGCATTGTAACAGAAGATTTTTTCAGGGACCGCCTCCGATTTTTAAGGAACGAACGAAAAGTTTCTGCAAGAGAAATGAGTCTTGCTCTTGGACAGAATGAAACTTACATAAACAAAATCGAGACAGGAAAATGCTCAACGTCAATTTCAAGTTTCCTGAAAATCTGCGAATACCTGAATGTCTCTCCGGGATATTTTTTCAATCCAGAGATAAACAATACAGTCATGGCTGACAAAGATCTTCTTGATTTATTCCACCGCCTTACACCCTCTCAGTCCGAGCACATGCTTTCATTTCTTCATGATTTGACTCAAGAAAAATAAATTCTTTCATCTTTCTTCATTTATATTCCATATTCATCAAAACCCGCTTTCCTCTTATTGACTAAAACCGTGAAAAAATGATATATTTTATTACCCCGTATATATTGCGTGCAACTGCTCATTGTGCGCAAACATCGGTCGTATGATGCAAAACGACGGATGTAATTCTATCAGTAGGTATATACAATGAAAACGATTTTTTCAAAACCAAATGATGTAAAGCATGACTGGTACATCATCGACGCCTCAGGCAAGAATCTGGGACGTGTAGCTGCAAAGGCTGCCAGTGTTCTTCGTGGAAAGCACAAGCCTTCTTATGAACCGAATGTTCTTTGTGGAGACTTCGTTGTCATCATCAATGCTGACAAGGTTCAGGTTTCAGGCAACAAGACTTCTGACATGAAGTACCGCCATTACACAGGATTCGTAGGTGGACTCAAGGAATACTCTTTTGAGACACTGCTTCAAAGACACCCGACAGATCCTCTCAGAAGGACAATCGCAGGTATGCTTCCCCACAACCGTCTGGGACGCAAGATAATCGGCAACCTTAAGATTTATGCAGGCAGCGAGCACCCGCACGCCGCACAGAACCCACAGCCACTGGAAGTGTAATTAGGAGTCAATCGTGGATAATATTGCAATTGGTACAGGAAGAAGAAAGACAGCTGTAGCCCGTGTGTTTTTACGCGAAGGTTCCGGCAAAATTGTTGTAAACGGCAAGGATCTCAAGGATTACTTTGATACAGCAGAACAGATCCGCATGGTTAACCAGCCTCTTCTGGTTACTTCAAACTCAAATAAATTCGACATCTTGATCAACGTTTCAGGTGGAGGTCTCAACGGACAGGCAGCAGCTTGCCTTCACGGACTTTCAAGGGCATTGACTCAGGTTGATCCGAACGCACACCAGTCACTTAGGGCAAACGGATATCTTACCCGTGACTCACGCATGGTTGAACGCAAGAAGTACAGCCAGCGCGGTGCACGCAGAAGATTCCAGTTCAGTAAGCGCTAAGTTTACCATTACCCGGGGACTTATGGTCATTCGCGGAATAAAGCAGGTTTTGCATGGAGCTATGGAAATCACAGCCGATGCAGAACCTGCATTTTTTTTACGTCCGGAATATCTTGAGGAACTGGATCCCGAAAAGCTTTTTGAATATGCCAGTACCCAGACCCAGATACCGGATGAAGAGGCTGTTGACATTCAGCAGGCAGCCCTGACTTTCAGCACGGAAAAGGCCGCAATGAGCTATCTTGCACGCTGTGAGCACTGCAGGCGTTCACTAGAGCAGAAACTGACTGCAAAGCAGATGGACGCACATTCAATAAAAAAAGCACTGGATTATCTTGAGTCCTGCAATTTCCTGAGCGACAGGCGATTTGCACTTGCATGGCTCAGGACACGTGCAATAAACCATTACGAGGGACGGATAAGGCTTAATGCAGAGCTTGCCTCCCGTGGTGTTGAAAAAAACGCCATAAGAGAAGCGCTTGATGAGTTTTTCCAGGAATACGACGAGGAGGAGCTGTGCTCAAAGGCAGCGGCAAAATATACTCGGACTCATCCAGGTACAAGTCAGGAAAAAATGCGGCAAAAAATGTGCGAGGCCCTGAACCGCATGGGATTCTCCTCTTCCACAATCAGGAAAATCCTGTAAAACCTCTTTGAAAATCTCAAAATCATCAAAAAACTCTAGCATAATTTTAAAAAATCTGTTATAATATCTCCAAAGGGGTAAATATGTCTAAAACCAAGTCGAAAAAACCTGTTGTTTACAGTGCACTCGAAGTCGCTAACATCTGCGGAGTCGTAAACCAGACCGCCATAAACTGGATTAGGAATGATTACCTGAAAGGATTCAAGACCCCCGGAGGACAGTTCCGTGTATATCCCGAGGATCTTGTGGAATTCATGGAAAAGAGGAGCATGAGGGTTCCCACAGAGCTTCTGGATCAGTGCGAGAGAAAGAGCGTGGTTTTACCCCATTCCGTGCTTATCGTAGATGATGACCGCAGCCTGAACAATGTAATCAGGGAATTTTTGCTAAAGCAGGACAACACGATGCAGATTTACCAGGCATTCGACGGCTTTGAGGCGGGTTCCCAGATGGTGCAGAAGCAGCCCAGATGTGTCATCCTTGACCTTGACCTACCTGGAATCGACGGCCTTAAGCTGTGCCGTAAAATAAAGGAAAGCGATGCGTTCGGGAAACCTTATATAATTGTCGCAACCGCACTTGAGGATCAGGAGATGGAGAAGCAGTGTGTTGAGCTTGGTGTAAGCCACTTTTTCCACAAGCCCCTGAATCTGCCGGAAATATCCACCGCAATCAACGAGCTTTTTGAGCTGCAGGCAAGCCTATAATAAACCACTGATTATGTCATTGCCATGCCCACCCATTGTCATTGCCGTGCTCGACACTGCAATCTTTTGTAATACATAATGCAAAATAGAGATTATCGGGTCTAGCCCGATAATGACAGACGGAGCCCGATAATGACGTTATTCAGCATCTATCTAGGAATTCACTGCTCATAGATAAAGGCAGGATATTTTACCTCGGGGTCGATTATTTTCTCGATTGTCTCCGGGAGTCCTGTGATTGATTCTGCCTTACCGGGTGCTATTTTTGATGATATTCCGTAAAGATAGTCGTAAATATTAAAATCACGTTCGTATTTATAGTCCTCAACAAAATACTCCTTACCCTCAAACTCATTTTGCTGCATAAGAGTTACTGCACCATCAAATGTACCTATTGAGTCAACCAGACCTGCACTCAATGCCTGCTTAGCAGTATAGGCACGGCCGTCCGCAAGCTCCTGAACCTTCTCAATGCTCATTTTTCTTGCATCTGCTACAATTCCAGTAAACTGCTCGTAACACTCATCCGCTATGGACTGAAGTATTGCCCTCTGCTCGTCTGTCATAGGCTCGTTGTAATTTCCCATGTTCTTGTTCTTTCCCGCATGGATTGTCTCGGACTTTACGCCGTATTTTTCCATCAGGCCTGTAAGGTCAAGGCTCTGCCCCGCAATGACACCGATGCTTCCCGTGAGCGTATTACGGTTTGCGACTATTTCTTTGGCCGCGCATGCAATGTAGTATCCGCCGCTTGCCGCCATGGACTCAAAATAGGCATACACAGGCTTTTCCTTTCCATATTCAAGAAGAGCAAGATAAAGCTCGTCCGCCTCGTAAACAGTTCCACCCGGAGAGTTGATGTCAAGGATTATTCCCATGTTGAACGGATCATCAGCAAGTTCCTCCACTGTCTCCAAAAGCCACTCCTGATTGTAAGTCGCATTTTCTTCCTGAATCGTACCCTCGATGTAAAGGCGTGCTATATACTTCTGTCCGGGCATGTGAGGAATCTTTGCCGTGACAGGTGTTTTTGTAAAAAGAGAGAATGGATTCCGTGCATAAGTCTTTGTATTGGTGCTTACTGTCTGAACGGATTCTCCTGTAGGAATCAAGAGCTTAAAAATTGTAACCAGAAATACGATTACCACAAGAACTATAAAAACTACCAGGCCTTTATTATTATTATTTTTTGTCATTTGTCTTCTCCTATGTTTTCAGGATTATCTGATTCATCAAGAACATCATATTCTATTTGAGTGTCTTCCTTTATAAATGCCGCTGGTTCCTGAGTGACAGCTTTTTCCTCTTGAACCTGAACGGCCTTTTCCGCTGGAGGATTGTTTTCTGCAGAATTATTTTCTTCAACTGAATTCGCTTCATCCTCACCAAAATCGTAACGCTCAAGGACACCCACCCTCAGTGCCTCTTCTTTCAGTGCATGGAACGCATTCACTTTTGCCATAGCCCTGTATGGTCCGACCCACAATTCCACCAATCCGCCTGTTAAAAGCGAAAGAATGGTCCAGCCGATAAAACTCATATCCAGCTTGAACAAATCTGCCTTGTGTCCGTTTGTCATCAGTATGCTCATGCGCATTGCCTTGCGGACGGGTATATCAGGGTTTTCCGCCAGAATGAAGAACATCTGTGAATATGAATAAGACTTTACGATTCCAGGAATCACAAACAGCATTGACCAGAGCGTAACCCACAGAAGCCTCCACAGATAGCCCAGGACTCCCTGCAGCCAGAAATTGAACCCATTTATGTAGGTTGAGAATTTTACCTCTTTTGTTGTATGTGACATCACGACATGAAGATAAGTATATGCCATAGTCATGACACCGTAAATAAAATAAACCAGGAACGGCACCAGAAAGGAAAGTGCATTTCCGACTGAAGTCTGTTTTGGATAACCTAATCCATAAAGCAACTGCCTGTAGCGGTTTATCCTGTCCGGGAGATAAATCAGAAAAACAACGGCTATTACCGTAAGGGTTGCAAGAACAGGAACACCCCGTCGCCCCTTGAGCTGCAGCCGTGCTATATACTTGTATTTTTGACGGTCAAACATTTTTTCTCCTG
>JAGADS010000049.1 GCA_017613485.1 Treponema sp. | reverse complement strand
TCTGCTTCTTCAATTTTACACATACTCGAAAAAGACAGTGCCACAGAAATCGGTTTTGATGATATAAATGTAAATGACAAGCTTTTCTCACCGGCAGTCTATAACGGAGATAAAATTCTTCCTGCAGAGGCTGTGCATGATGAAACGGCTTCGGGTGTCGTAAAGGAAATAATTGATGCAACTGGTGGCTGTGACGATATCTCTGGTGTCAAGGGAATCAACCGCGAGCAGTTTGAGGCATTCTTCAATGACGTTCAGGCAATACATGACTGGCGTGAGATGGCTCAAAAGGATGCCCCCGGAGTTTTCTTCCTGAACTTCGGTACCGATGCCGCATTCAGTTCATACAACGAAGTAAAAGACAAAATCGATGAATTCTTCTTGCGTTGCTCCGTGGACTCATATTCGGATGATCTTTCAAAGAAACTTGGTGAGCGTGACCTTGACTCAATGCAGGACGGTCTTGATAGGGAGAATCTTTCCCTGTTGCCGGTTGCTTCAGTCAACAAGGAGAGGATCCTTCCGCTTAAAAAAGGCATAAACCCGATGTGGACAGAAAAAATGAATGCCTTTATAGAGCAGGTTGTTTCCCAGATTTTTGACTCAAACAAGGAAAGCCTGAATGAATCTGAGTGGAAGAAAATCAAGACGGACTTTGAGCCTTATTCCGCATGGTTCAGTGCAAAACCAGAGAATACCGCATCACACTTGAGTTTTGAGAGGGTGGATGAGATTCTCTCATCAGATGCAAGGCAGATAATCGAACATAATCTTTCTGAGGAGGAAAAACATCCTCCGGTAGCTCTTGCCACGGTTGACCTTAAGAAAATGCTTTTGCTCAGGCGTGATTTCCTTAAGCTCCTGAACAATTATGTTTCTTTCAAGGAATTCTATGATCCTGATCAGGCTGCGATTTTCCAGTGCGGTGTGCTCTATATCGACGGTCATTCGTGTGATCTGTGTTTCAGGGTAAGCGACGCAGCTAAACATGCCTCCATGTCTCCGTTGTCCCAGTGCTATCTGCTTTACTGTGACTGTACCCAGAAGGCAACAGGCAAGACAATGCAGATTGCCGCCATGGTATCAGCAGGCAAGACAGAGAACCTCATGCCCGGAAGAAACGGTCTTTTCTATGACAGAGAAGGAAATGACTGGGATGCCGTGATTACAAAGATAGTCGAGAATCCGACATGCATAAAGGAAGCATTCTGGAGTCCGTATAAAAAGCTTGCCAGGTTTATTCAGGAAAAAGTCTCAAAAGTAGCAAGTGATGCGGAGAACAAAGTATCTGACAAAATGACTGCCGCCGTGGATCATCCTACAGAGGCTGCAACAAATGCCGCCACCGCAACATCAAAGAAGATCGACATCGGAACAATCGCCGCCATATCCGTTGCATTCACAGGAATTGCTACTGTGGTGGGAGGCCTGATGCAGGCATTCCTTGGTCTTGGGGCATGGATTCCTCTTGGCATTATTGGAATCATCCTCTTGATTTCACTTCCATCCATGTTCATCGCATGGAACAAGCTCAGGCAGAGAAACATTGCTCCAATTCTTGATGCATCCGGCTGGGCAATAAACGGAAACGTAAAAATCAGCATAAAACTGGGTAACACAATGACGCATACCGCGGTTCGTCCAAAGGGGTCAAGCCTTAATCCCTATGATCCGTTCAGACAGAAGGGATTCCCGGTTAAGCGTTTGATTCTTGCACTGATTGTGATAGCACTTGTTGTCCTTGCCCTGGTGCTTATTATCAGGAACCCCAACGGAATTGCCGGGGTTTGGAATGACATAAAGGCATTTTTTGGTAAATTTGTCGTAAAGGCAGCCCAGACAGTTCCCGATGCATCTTAATCTTTTTTGACGCAGTTCATGAGTGCCTCGTAAAAACCGGGGTACTCGCTCTGCAGTCTTATGGGACGTCCCTGTGCATTCAGAAAACAGTGCTCGGAGGTTCCTGTGCATACAACAGTATCTTCTCCTGCTTTTTTCATCACATATTCAATTACCAGTTTTACGCCGGAAAATGACTTTATGCTTGCTTCAATTTCTACAACATCATCAAAAACAGTGCTGCGCTTGTAATTGCAGTTGATGCTTATGACCGGGGATACGATGCCGGTTTCTTCAAGCTTGTGAAAGCTCCATCCAATCTGATCAAGAAAATCAACACGGGCTTCTTCCATCCACCTTATGTAATTGGAATGGTGTGTGACCGCCATTTTATCTGTCTCGTAATATGCCACCTTGTGCCTATATACATTCATTTTCATTTCTCCTCTGCTGAATAGAATGATGATATAGTAAAACCGTTAACAAAATCAAGACGGACATAGCCTGTACTTGTATAAATGGGCTAAAAAAATTATAATGTATACTGAAATTTTCAAGGAGTTTTTTATGAAAAAATCTATCAAAATTTTAGCTCTCACAGTTGTGGCTGCATTGTGTCTTTTTGCATGTACCAAGCAGAATGCAAGAAAGAATTATATTCTCGCAACAGGTGGAACTGGAGGAACCTATTATCCTTTCGGTGGTGCAATCGCAAATATCTGGAACACAAAGATTCAGAACATGAATGTAACCGCTCAGGCAACAGGTGCTTCTGCAGAAAACCTCCGCTTGATAAGCAAGGGTGAGGCTGAATTCGCAATTGTCCAGAATGATGTTATGGATTATGCATACAACGGAACGGATATGTTTGCAGGTCAGTCACTTCCAAACATCAAGGCAATTGGAACACTCTATCCTGAGGTAGTACAGATTGCGGCTTCTGTTTCCAGCGGAATTAAGTCTGTTTATGACCTTAAGGGAAAGCGTGTTTCTGTAGGTGATGCAGGCTCTGGAGTTGAATTCAATGCAAAGCAGATTCTTGAGGGATATGGTCTTACATTTGATGACATTCAGAAGAACAACCTTTCATTCAAGGACTCAGCTGACGGTATTCAGAACGGTACACTTGATGCATGTTTCGTAACAGCCGGTGTTCCAAATGCTTCATTGCAGGAACTTGCATTTACAAACGGACTTGTACTTATTCCAGTAAGCGATGCAGAGGCAGTAAAGATCTGCAACAACTACGGTTTTTACACAGTTACAAAGATTCCTGGCGGTACATACAATGGTACAGATGAAGATGTTGAGGCACTTGCAATTAAGGCAACACTTGCAGTAAACGCAGACCTTGACAACGATACTGTTTATGAGATGACAAAGGCTCTCTTCAACAATCTGGATGAGCTTGCACAGGCTAACGCAAAGGGAAAGGATGTTTCTGTACCAAGCGCTGTAACTGGTATTTCAATTCCGTTCCATCCGGGTGCAAAGAAATATTTTGCCGAAGTCGGTTTTAAAGTTGAATAAAAAAAAGCGCATCCTGCTGATTCCGGCGGGTTTGTGTGCAGGGCTTCTTCTGTTTTTGTTTTTTGTTCCGTCCGTAAAGTGCCTTAGCATAAGCGAGCGGAACAATGCAAGAAATGTCTTCTATTCACGAAAGGCTCTTGAAGGATTTGAGATATCCTACACACATTCCGTCAATAAGGGCAGGGTGCATGACTGTTTTATAGTTGAGGGTGACGAGCTTGTTGTAGAAAAAAGCAGGTTCGTCTCCTATGGTGCCGGCATACCTGAGGTTCAGGATGCAGAAGGTGCTGTTTTTTCTGTTACGGATGACGGATACGAGATATCATGGCAGGACAGGCGGATGAAGTCATTTGACATGGCTGTCGGTCTTATTGCAAATCATTCAATAAATATTGACGGAAACGAAATCTCAATGCAGGAACTTTTTCCCCCGCAGACAGGAATAAGATTTAAAGTATGTCATGTTCCTGTTTTACGGTATTATTTTGGAAAGATTGAAAGGGAGTAAGAAATGGACGAAAATACAAAACCGGAAGAAATTGATACCCTGATGCAGGAGCTGGACAGGGAGCAGGCTTACAGGCGTTTTGGAGGACTCAGAAAAGCTGTTGTCTGCATAGTCTCTGTTGCCTTTTGTCTTTTCCAGCTTTATGCAACATTGAGTGGACGCATACCGGCTCAGATTTTACGGTCTTCTCATCTTGCATTTGTTCAGTTTCTGGCATTCATCCTTTTCCCTGCCACAAAAAAAATGTCACGGTCAACTCTTCCGTGGTATGATGTCCTGCTGGGGCTTGTAGGGGCTGCCTGCTGGATGTATATCGTAACGAACTTTACTGCCCTTGCGTCCCGTGCCGGTGCATATACACCACTGGATATTGCTGTAGGAACCGTTGCAATCTTGATTCTCTGTGAATCCTGCCGTCGTCTTGTTGGCCTTCCTATTCTTATAATTGCATGCTGCTTTATTGTGTATGCATTTGTCGGACCATACATGCCCGGTTTCCTTAATCACCGCGGATATAAATTCCAGCGTGTCGTAAGCCATCTTTTCTTCAATACAGAAGGCATCATGGGTACACCGATTGGAGCATGTTCAACCTTCATTTTCCTTTTCATCCTATTTGGTGCCCTGCTTGAAAAAACCGGAATAGGACAGTTCTTTATTGACTTGTGCAATGCCATAGCAGGCGGTGCATCAGGAGGTCCTGCAAAGGTAGCAGTTCTTTCCTCTGCATTGCTCGGTACGGTTTCAGGAAGCTCTGTCTCAAATACAGTGGGCTCTGGAAGCTTTACAATTCCTATGATGAAAAAGCTTGGATACAAGCCTGAGTTTGCCGGTGCAGTTGAGGCATCCGCATCTACTGGGGGTCAGCTTATGCCTCCGATCATGGGTGCCGCCGCATTCCTCATGGCAGAAAGCCTGGGTCTCTCTTACATCACGATTGTTAAGGCTGCTGTTATTCCTGCAATCCTTTATTTCACCGGAATCTTCATAACTGTTCACCTTGAGGCAAAAAGACTCGGACTAAAGGGCATGCCAAAGGATCAGCTTCCAAAATTCCTTCCGTTGTTTTTAAAGAAAGGATACATGCTTCTTCCTCTGGTAATAATCATCGTTTTCCTTTGTATCGGTAAGACCGCACAATATGCCGCTCTTATGGGAATCCTTTCATGTCTTGCCATAGGTGTCGTGACATCACTGTTCGATATTATCCGTGGAAAAAAGCCCCGCTTTACGTTCAAGGACCTTCTTGACGTTCTCTGTGCCGCCGCAAGGAACATACTCTCCGTTGCAATTGCATGTGGTGTGGCAGGAATCATAATCGGAGTCGTGACCCTTACTGGGCTTGGATTAAAACTAGGTGCAGGTCTTGTAAGCCTTTCACACGGAGTCCTTTTCCTTACACTTCTTTTAACGATGATATCATCAATCATCCTTGGAATGGGTGCTCCTACAACTGCAAACTATCTTATTACTTCAACAATTACAGCTGGTGCGATAATTCAGCTTGGAGTTCAGCCACTTGCCGCCCACATGTTTGCATTCTATTTCGGTATCATCGCAGACATAACACCTCCTGTTGCCCTTGCCGCTATTGCAGGTGCTGCCGTTGCAAAAGCAAAACCCATGAAGACCGCGTTGCAGGCTACAAAACTTGCCATAGGTGCGTTCATAATACCGTACATGTTCGTGTTCTATCCTCAGATGCTTATGATTGACGTACACGTGCTTTCACTTCTGTGGATTCTATTGACGGCACTTATCGGTATGTTCGGAATCAGCGCAGGCCTTGAAGGTTTTGCAATAAAAAATCTTTCGATAGTCGAGCGGATTCTTTTCATTGCATCAGGCCTCATGTGCATCATTCCTGAGCAGAGGACAGATATAATCGGTCTTGCCGCCATCGCAGTACTGATTGTATTCGAGATTATCCTAAAGAAGTCCAAGGCAAAGAAAGCGATGGCAAATTAGCTACTTGACTTTTAATGTCGTGCATTGTATATTAAAAACATGAAAAGATTACTTCTACTACTAGAACTTAATGTCTCAAGCAAATGCCGAAACTAGGGTGCTGGTGTAGTAGTGTATATTAACATGCAACTAACAGGCCTGTTGCTTCGGCAGCAGGTCTTTTTTATTAGGAGGACTTTATGTCAGTTATGAATCCAAACGGCAAGTATGCCCCGATTGCAGAGATCCCGATTCAGAACCGGGTATGGCCTACAAAGAAAATTGAAAAGGCACCGCTTTGGTGT
>JAGADS010000048.1 GCA_017613485.1 Treponema sp. | reverse complement strand
CCGAAGCAGCGTTTTGCGGAAGATGCCCTGCGTATGTACCGGGCCTGCCGTTTTGTGGCTCAGTTGGACTTTACTTATGTGGAAGGAAATGATACGGCGGCGGACGTGCTGGGTGACTATGATGAGGATATACACCACGGCTCTTCATTCCGACGCAGCGGTTCTCGCAGATGTCTACAAGGCCTACTCCGTTTCTTCCGCCGATTTCATTAAGGGTTGTAAGGAGTTCAAGAGCTCCCATCTTCTTGTCGTTTACGGCAACCGGGATTCCCTTTACAAAGTCAATCTTTACATACTCGCCTTCATCAGGGGCTTCTTCCGGAACTGTGGTGTTCTTGAGCATGTGCTTGTACTGAGGCTCATTTTCAGTCTTCTCAAGTTCAAGACCCTCGTGGCTCGAGTGCCAGATGTTTTCGTCGCGGCTGTAAGACTGGTCCTTCTTCATCGGAACTTCAAGTCCGCGCTGTTCAAGATATGCGATTTCTGCCTCACGGCTGTCCATGTTCCACTTGTCATCCCTCCATGCGGCAATTACCTTGATGTCGGGTGCAAATGCCTTTATTGCAAGCTCAAAGCGAACCTGGTCGTTGCCCTTTCCTGTGGCACCGTGGCAGATTGCTACAGCCTTTTCCTGGCGTGCATATTCAACAAGAATCTTTCCGATAAGAGGACGTGCGGTTGAAGTACCCAGAAGATATTCATCCTCGTACACTGCATTTGCCTTGAGAGCAGGCCAGCAGTATTCGCTGATATATTCCTCACGTGCGTCAACAACATAACATGCAGAAGCACCTGTCTTGAGGGCACGAGCCTTGATTGCTTCCCAGTCATCGCCCTGTCCAAGATCAATGCAGACAGCGATAACGTCGTAGTCATAGTTTTCCTTGAGCCACGGAATAATAACCGTAGTGTCAAGTCCACCTGAATAAGCCAAAACAACCTTATCTTTTGCCATAAAAAACCTCTTATAAAATGTAATTTTATGCACTCAATATAGCATTTTTAACATAAATATGCAATATCTATGCATAAAAAAGTTCAAGTCAGTTTACAGTTTTCTATATTTTTGCTACAATCACCGCATGATAGTAATGAAATTCGGCGGAAGTTCTGTGGCAAATGCAGAAAGAATCCGTCATGTAGCATCAATAATTCAGGCATATAAGGAAAGCAGGCCCGTTGTAGTCTTGAGCGCAATGGGAGACACTACAGACCATCTTCTTGAAGCAGCAGACCTCGCTGTAAAAGGCAAAGTGGATATTGCAAAAGTTGAGGACCTCCACTATAAGACTGCAAAGGAACTTAACATTCAGGTACCGGCGATTGCAGAGCTTCTTGATGAGCTTAAAACCCTCCTGACAGGAATCAGCATGCTTCGTGAGCTTACAAAACGCACCCGTGATTACCTTGTGTCTTTTGGCGAGCGCATGTCAGTACGCATGATGGCCGCATATCTTAACCAGCAGGGAACAGACGCACAGTTCTTTGACGCATGGGACATCGGCATGGTCAGCGACTCCAACTACATGTCAGCGGAGCTTTTGGATGAAGTATGGCAGGAGATTCCACGTCATCTTAATCCATACAAGAACGGTGTTGAGAAAGCCATCCCGATCATCACAGGTTTTATCGCAAAGGACAAGAAAGGCATAATCACCACACTTGGACGCGGAGGCTCTGACTTAAGCGCAACAATGATAGGCTCAGCACTGGGAGCAGAGGAAATACAGACATGGAAGGACGTAGACGGCATATTGACTGCTGATCCACGCATTGTCCCTGAGGCACACACAGTATCCGAGGTAACATACGAGGAGGCACAGGAGCTTGCAATGTTCGGCTCACAGGTACTGCACCCAAGGAGCATGATTCCATGCCGCAAGACAGGAACACCGGTACGCGTAAAGAACAGCTACAACATCAAGAGCCCGGGATCAATAATCGTGGAGGAGCACCATGACACAAGGCCTCAGGTTACTGCCATCACTACGGTAAAGAACGTCACATTGATTGACATTCAGTCAAGCCGCATGCTGGGCGCATCTGGTTTCCTCGCACACATTTTCAATCAGTTCCTCAAGTGGGAAATAAGCATAGACGTAATCGCAACATCAGAGGTTTCCGTATCGCTTACAGTCAACGGCAACAAGGATTTGGGAGGCCTTCTTGAGGATCTTGGCCGTGTCGCTGAGGTTCGTGCAAAAAAAGGAAAGGCAATCGTCACTATCATTTGTGATGCAGGCCATTCAAGCAGCATACTGGCAGACGTATTTACCTCACTTAAAAACGAGGGAATCAACGTGCAGATGATCTCACAGGGTGCAAGCAAGGTAAACATAAGCATGCTTGTTGAGAACGCAGATGCAGACAGAACAGTACAGATCCTGCATTCAGCTTTATTCAGATAATCTAAGAATTTCAAATTGAATTCTAGTGTATTTTTATGGGGGAAAACATGAAGATTGCTTTGGTCGGTTATGGAAAGATGGGACACATGCTGGAACAGACGGCATTATCACTTGGTCACACAGTTGTCGCAACAATTGATCCTTTTGCACCAGACGCAAAATACAAGATTCCGCAGGATGATGACGGAACTGCCGCAGCTAAAGCAGTAAAAGATTCAGGCGCAGAAGGAATAATTGAATTCACCTCCCCT
>JAGADS010000372.1 GCA_017613485.1 Treponema sp. | reverse complement strand
TGCTTTGAGTATATCGGAAACGACGGACAGGGCAGGGACAAGAACTGCTTCCACTGCAAGTGCCTTGAGTGCGGTAAACTCATTCATCTTGAATGCTCCGAGATACTGAATTTGGAAAGCCATATCCTTGAAGATCATGATTTTGTGCTGGACATGACAAGGACTGTTTTCTACGGTCTTTGCAAGGACTGCCGCGGTAAATCTGCTTAAAAAAACTACTAGAACACATTGCCAAAAAGTGCTACAATGCCTCCGTGGAGTTATTTTATGAAGGCAATAGAACTAGAAAAATCTTATAATCCAAAAGACTTTGAGGATAGAATTTATGATAACTGGGTGAAAAGCGGTTCTTTTAAACCTGCATCCGATCCATCATCACCCATGCACCAGACTTACCTTGACAAGAAATCAAAGAATATAAAAGTTGCAAAATATACTGTCGTAATTCCACCGCCAAACGTCACCGGAGTCCTGCACATGGGACACGGCCTCAACAATACTTTACAGGATATAGTTGTACGCTACCACAGGATGAAGGGTGATGATACCTTATGGATCCCAGGAACTGACCATGCCGGAATCGCTACTCAGAATGTTGTTGAAAGGGCATTGAAAAAAGAAGGCAAGACAAGAAACGATCTTGGCCGCGAGAAATTCCTTGAGAGGACATGGCAGGTAAAGGAAGATCATCATAAAATAATCGTTCAGCAGCAGAAGAAACTCGGAAACTCAACTGACTGGGACAGGGAGCGCTTTACTTACGATGAAGGTCTTAGTGCCGCAGTACGCGATGTTTTTGTTACTCTTTATGAGCGTGGCCTGATGTACCGTGGAAAGCGTCTTGTAAACTGGTGTCCGCGTTGTGGAACTGCCCTTGCAGATGATGAAGTTGACCACGAGGATACACAGGGTGCAATGTACCACCTTTATTATGAATATGCTGATGGCAGTGGTAAAATAGAAGTTGCCACAACACGTCCTGAAACTTTCTTTGGTGATACAGCCGTTGCCGTAAACCCCACAGATGAACGCTATACCGCGCTTGTAGGAAAAAAACTCAAGCTTCCTCTTACAGGAAAAGAGATTCCGATTATAGCTGATGAATATGTAGACAAGGAATTCGGAACCGGTATGGTAAAGATCACACCGGCCCATGACCCGAACGACTGGGAAGTTGGACTACGCCATAATCTTGAAGTAGTAAACCTTTTGACTCCCGACGGACGCCTTAACGAAAACGTACCGGAAAAATACCGTGGGCTTAAACCCGAGCAGGCACGTGCTCTTGTAATAGAAGATCTTGAGGCATGCGGTTTGTACAAGGGTGAGGAAAAAATGGTTCACTCTGTAGGACACTGCTACCGCTGTAAGACTGTTGTTGAGCCTTATCTGAGCGACCAGTGGTTTGTAAAGATGAAGCCGATGGCAGACAAGGCCCTTGCCGCATGGAAATCAGGAGAGCTTAAATTCTTCCCTCAGAAATGGGAGAACACATATTCACATTGGCTGGAGAATATCCGCGACTGGTGCGTAAGCCGTCAGATCTGGTGGGGACATAGAATCCCTGCATGGTACTGTCAGAAGTGCGGTGAGATTATCGTAAGCCGTACAGATCCGGAGAAATGCACAAAATGCGGTTGTGGAGCAGAGGACCTCAGGCAGGATGAGGATGTTCTTGACACTTGGTTCAGCTCATGGCTGTGGCCGTTCAGTACTTTGGGATGGCCTCAGAAGACATCTGACCTTGATGAATTCTATCCGACGACAGCACTTGTAACTGCCTACAACATCATTTTCTTCTGGGTATCACGCATGATCATGGCAGGCCTGGAGTTTACCGGCAAGGCACCTTTCCACGACATATATATTCATGGTCTTGTACGCGACAAGCAAGGACGCAAGATGTCAAAGTCTCTTGGCAACGGAATGGACCCGCTTGAGATAATCGACATGTACGGAGCCGACGCACTCAAGTTTACTCTTTCATATATGTGTGCTCAGGGACAGGATGTTCTTGTTGACAAGGACAGCTTTAAAATGGGAAGCCGTTTCTGCAACAAGGTATGGAATGCAAGCCGTTACATTCTGGGCAATCTGGAAGGACGCAATCTTGTTCCGGTAAAGGATTCTGATTTAACCGAACTTGACAAATGGATTTATGCATGCCTTAACCGTGCTGTTGAGAATGCAAAAGCTTCTTTTGAGACATACCGCTATAACGATGCCGCATCAGCCCTGTATGAATATTTCTGGAATGATTTCTGCGACTGGTATGTTGAAGCAACCAAGCTCAGTTTCAAGAACGGTGATGATGCAGAAAAGGATAGGGCCGCATCTGTTTTGCTTAACGTAATGGAAGAAAGCCTAAGACTCCTGCATCCGTGCATTCCTTTTGTTACAGAGGAAATCTACGGTAAGCTTCCGTTGTCCGAGATTGCAGAGAACCGTAAGAAAGCCGGTGAGCAAAAGATAATATCAAATTCAACTTATGCAGACCTTCTTGTTGATGCTCCATATCCAGAGGTTCAGGAAGGAAGGAACAACGAGGAAATTACAAAGCGCTTTGAAGTGCTCAAGGAGCTCATCCGCAATATCCGTGGACTTAGGGTTGAATGCGGGCTTGATCCTGCATCAAAACTTCACGTTGCAGTAAAAATCATTGCAGGATCATCTGCCGAAGTTATAAAGGAAAAGACCGACATGGTTGAGCTTCTGGCCGGTGTGCGCCAGATTGACTTTGTGGACAATGCTCCTGCAAAATCAATTGGAACTGTTGGAACCGGATTTGAAGCCTTCCTTTTGGTTGATGAAGGAATCAATACGGAACAGCTAAAGGCACGCTTTGAAAAGGAAATAGCAGAAGAAGAGGCTGTTGTAAAAAAGAGCGAGGCTAAACTTAACGGTAACTTTGCACAGCATGCACCAGCGGAAGTGGTTCAGGCAGAACGTGACAAGATGGCAGAAAGTCAGAGAAGGATAGAAAAGCTTTCCGGTTATCTTAAGAGTCTTTGATTTTTGCATCGGGCATAGAGGTTGGCAAGGAGACTATATGGGCAGAACATTTAACATGGCAACAGAAAAGCCTTCACAAATGGACAGGGAGCACATGCTCCAGCTCAAAGGTATTACACTTGCTCCTTACATGCAGCTTTCAACCGCACTCATCGGTAAGGCTCGTTTTGCGGGCGGCAACATGTTCCGTCATCAGATTGACACGATGGGAATACTGATTGACTACGGTTACATCGATTCAGTCTTGCTTAAGGCGGCCTGCGTTCATGATGTCGTTGAGGATATCCCGGATTACGATGTTGAGCTTATCAGAAATGCAGACGAGGAAGGCGAGGAAGTCCTGAAACTTGTACTTGAAGTCACCAAACGCAAGGGCCAGCTTAAACCTGATTACCTTAGGGGAATAATCGAGAACGGTAGCCATAAGGCAAAGCTTCTGAAATGCGCTGACAGGATAAGCAACATGATTTCCCTGGGCTTTGTTACAAGCGAGGCCTTTATTGAGCGTTACTGTGATGAGACAGAGTATTTTATTTTCCCGATTGCACTTGAAGTTGACTACAACATGTATCAGGAGCTGATTGACCTGGTAATGTCACGCCGTCAGTATCTTGAGGATTCTGGTTATTACGACAAACAGCAGGAAGAATAGATTCAGGAGAATTTTATGAAGGCTAAACGTATGAACTCTGGTTCCCACGCCTGGCATTTTGTTCAGACTGGTGGCTTGATGCAGGTGGATTTTAAATCAATCGATGATGTACTTAATCTTGACAAGCTGGATCAAAAACTGTGGGTGGCACTGGCATGTCCTGTAAGCGGTCTGGAATTCAGCGATGAGACACTGCAGATTCTTGACATGGACAAAGACGGAAGGGTACGTGTCCCGGAGATTCTTGCCGCAACAGAATACATAAAGAAATATTTCAAGAGGCCAGAGGTAATAATGGAGGAAGGAGACACTATTCCTCTTGATGCACTTGGAGATGAGCCGTTTGAGTGCGGACATTCTCCTTCTGAATCAGCTTCCTCAATCCTTCACATACTTGAAAAAGACAACGCCACAGAAATCGGTTTTGATGACATAAGCGTAAATGAAAAGCTTTTTTCCCCGACAGTATTTAACGGTGACAAAATACTTCCCGCAGAAGTGATACATGATGAGACCGCATGCAATGTCGTAAAGGAAATAATCAATGCAACAGGCGGATGTGATGACATCTCTGGCGTCAAGGGAATTAACCGCGAGCAGTTTGAGGCAT
>JAGADS010000371.1 GCA_017613485.1 Treponema sp. | reverse complement strand
TGCACAGTAGAAAAGTGTCTCTGCTGACCATGCGCCGCCTCTTGCTGTACGTCTTTCTCCGTAGACAGGACCGTAATAGTTCTTGCCCCTGGAGGAATTCTTATATTCATCATACCAGTCCCAGCACAATTCAATGACATTGCCGCTCATGTCATAAAGTCCGGCTCCGTTTGCATTTCCGCTTCCAGGTAAAACCACGTCATCAAGAAGTGGAGAGCTTGAGCCTGCTGTTCCTATGATATGAGTTTCGTCGCTGTTGTCAAATATCCATGCCACGTCTTCTGCAGAAAGCACAGCATTCTCACCGCTTGCAATATCACCAGACTGCAGGCCTGATTTTGTCTTACGTGCCGCATATTCCCATTCAGCCTCGCTTGGAAGCCTGAAGCCGTTGTTGTTCCAGAGACACTCGCAAAGATCACATGCAGCCGCATCGGTGGAATCACGCAGAACCTTTTTCTTGTAAACATAGCATGGAGAAAGCCCCTCCATCTCAGAATAGGCATTGCACCAGACAATCACGTCATGCCAGTTCACTTTTGTAACAGGCTGATATTTTCCTGCATCAGAAGGAGCACGGCCCACAGCACCACGAGAGCCTTCCTGTCCCTGATTCTGGAAAACGTATGAGTGTTCCTCCGCCCATTCCTTTACGGTGTACCAGAGATTGTAGCTTGTCTCGTATTTGTTTATGTCATAAGCATTTAGATAGCGTGTCGATGTGATGGGACCCGCATCCTGCCCGATTGTATAGCTTATGACTGCCTGCTTGTCCAAAGGCTTTATCCTTGTAAAATCCAGATCGCTGAAAGTATTTTCTTCCTGGGCAAAAATTACACCTGCCGTGCAAAAAGCCAATGCCGCAAAAACTGCAATTCTTTTCATTTCTTTTCCTCCGCTTTCTTTTCCATCTGTTTTAAAAGCTTAACCTGCTTTCTTGTTGCCCTGCGTTTTTTAAACGAATTAAGGGGCTGTTTGGTTACGCGTTTTTTATCTTTTGGTCCAGCCGTAAGTTTTCTCTTCATGAAAATGAAATATGTCATTATTGAAAGAAGGATGCTGGAGACTGTTACAAAAATCACTCCTATCCAGCCTGAATTCTGGAATGGCAGCGGAACGTTGATTCCATAGAAGCTGGAGATGATAGTAGGAACCATAAGCACAAGATTCCAGCCGGTCATGGTTTTCATCACAATGTTAAGGTTGTTGGAAAGGACACCTGCAAATGCATCGTTCATTGTTGCCATGATGTTTGAGTATGTGTCTGCCATCTCCATAGCCTGTCTGTTGTCAATCTCAACGTCATCAAGCCAGTCCTGGTCATCCTCGTCAAGCTTGATTATCTTTGTCTTGCGGAATTTTTCAAGAAGCATCTGATTGCTCTTTAATGAGGTTGAAAAATACACAAGCGATTTCTGTATGTTCAAAAGCTGAATAAGCTCGTTGTTGTGAACTGAACGCAGCATTTCATTTTGAATCATGGTAGCCTTTCTGTTCAACTCCTTTAGATAACGTAGGAAAGTTGAGTCTGAGCGTGAAAGAAACCTGATTGCAAATGCAGGAAAGTCATTGAGCTTTAGGTCACGGATGCGGTTGGCGGCAAAATCCCTAAGTACCTCGCAGTCGGTCCAGCAAACGGTGATGAAATAATTCTTCTTTATTACGATTCCGAGAGGGGCACAAAAATGGCTGATGTCCTCATTTGGAGAAAACACAGGAAGCCGCAGGACAAGTACCTTGTAGTCATATTCATCGTTGTATTCGATTCGGGAAAGCTCATCGGGATCAAGAAAGTCCAGTACGTTTTCCGGGTCAATCTGAAATTTGTCCTCAAGAATTCCGATGTCATCACGGGTTACGGAGCGGGCATCAACCCATGTGCTCTTTCTTCCGTCGAGATCCTCTTCTTTTTTTTCAATCAGCTTTCCGTCTTCCTGCTGCCAGAATGTAATCATAGTTTCAACCAGTTGAAGAATTTTATCAAAAATAAGCAGAAATTTCAACAAATTCAAAAAATTTCAAAAAAATTTAAAAAAAATTCGCAAAAAATTGTTAAAAACGATGGTTCGGATACTATTTAAATAGTGTAGGCAAAAAAAAACTTAAAGGAGTTTTGTATGAAAAAAAAGTTTTGGTCAGCTGTGATTGCAGTTTTATGCATGAGACTCTTTGCAGCTGGTGTTGACGGATTTGAATTCCTTAACAGGGATATCAATGAGATTCTTTATACAGTAAGTCTTTATCGCGGTATTGCAATTACCGGTGATGACACTGTGTCAGGAAAGGCGGATTTCAGATTTGCGGGTGATGATTTTGACTCTGCATTCGACAGCTTCCTGAATGCAAACAGGCTTTATGTTCAAAAGAGCAGCAAGTTGTGGCTTGTAAGCAAGGTACGCTTTTCTGATGCCGGCGGGGGTGTCATTCAGCTTGATGCGTGTGACGTGAGGCCTGCACTCTTAGTTGAAAAAATCAACCGTCATTTCATGGTTGAGCTTTCATTTGATTCACTTCCTGAGACCAAAATGTCCCTGCATGTGACAGGGAAAGATGCGGCGGATTTTGCAGGTGCGGTTGTGCGTCAGCTTGGAAGGGATTATTCACTTGAGCAGAAGGACGGACGCTTGAGGATTGTAAAGGCAGTTACAGAGCGTTCCTCAATCATTGCTGGGCGTGAAAAAACTGTCGTAAAAAAATCAGGCAAGACTGAAGGTGAGAAAAACCTTTATCAGATTGATGTTCAGGAAAGTGCGGCAGTTTCGGTTCTTGAGGAATTATTCAAAACCGAAGGACGTGAATTTGTATTTGCATGTGATTCTAATGCAAAGATCAAGCGGATCATGTTCAGCGGAAAAACATTTGAAGAGACACTTTCTCTCTTGCTTTCTTGTGCATCGTTAAAGACAGTGGAGCTCGATGGAATCATCTATGTCCTTAATGATGCTGAATTTGGAAATACTCCGGCAGATACCGGTAAGATATGGGACAGACACGGCATTTCTTATGGCCAAATAAACTCTGTGCTTCCTCTAGTGGAGAACAGGTTCGGCAACATGAATGCTGTTGTGCTGGACGGTGAGAATTCTTTTCTCTGCTTTACGACTGAGAATGCCCATCAGCAGATAGAGGAATTTCTTGAGGCAATGGACGGTGCGAAAAATGTCAGCGTTGTGACTTTGAGTTACATTAAGACAGACGATTTGCTTTCTCATCTTCCACCTGGAATTTCTTCGTCTCAGATTAAAAGCGGAACACAGGACAACGTGTTTTTCTTTACAGGCAACAGGGAACAGCTTGATTATCTTTCCTCACAACTGGCTTTCCTTGATGCACCTGCAAGAAGGTTAAAGTATGACCTGCTTGTGATGCAGTACCAGAAGACAAATGACATGTCTTGGGATAACTCGCTTTCCATAAGACGGATTACACCGGGGGATTTCACCGACGCATCTGTTTCTCTGGGCTCTGTTCTTGACCTGAACCTTGATGTCGTGAGTGCTTTTGGATTTAAGTTTGCTGCATCGCTTCAGACTGCAATTAATGAAAACCGTGCATCTGTTTTTGCAGACACAACACTGCATGGACTGAGCGGCTCATCCATTCAATTCAAGAGCTCCAACATTTACCGTTACAGGGACAACAACATTGATCCGGAAACAGGTAAGCCGGTTTACACAGGCGTGACAAGGGAAATAGCATCAGGACTTAAAATCGATGTTACAGGCTGGGTCAGCGGTGACGGCATGATAACGACAAAAGTTACGGCCTCGGTTTCACGGCAGGGTGCTGACACTTCTTCCACAACAGGGAATCCACCTCCCACTAGCGAAAAGGTAATTACCACGGAAGTCTTGTGCAAGAGCGGTGAGCCTATTGTTCTGAGCGGTCTTGTGCAGAATGAAAGTTCATTTATTGAGCAGAGGACTCC
>JAGADS010000047.1 GCA_017613485.1 Treponema sp. | reverse complement strand
GCAAAGCACGTTCAGGAGTTCTTAAACGAAGGCGATAAGGTAAAAGTCACCATCCGTTTCCGCGGAAGGGAACTTGCTCACACCGAGCTCGGCTTTGACGTCCTGAAGGAAGTAGAAAAAAGACTGGAAGAAGGTTCCTATGTCATCGAAAAGGCAGCCGCAATGGATGGCCGCTTCATGTCAATGACACTGGCTTCTAAGGTCAAGAAGTGAGGTTTTTAAAATGCCAAAAATGAAGACAAAGAAGTCTGCAGCAAAACGCTACAGTCTTACAGGTACTGGCAAAGTAAAGTACAAGAAAATGAATCTTCGTCATATTTTGACAAAGAGATCACCCAAGCGCAAGATGAATCTTCGCCACTCAGGCATTCTTTCTGAATGTGAGTCAAAGAAGATCCGCAAGCAGATGCTGCCATACGGCTGATTTTGCAGCGGATATCGCAATTCAATTCAGATTCATAGGAGAAAAGAAAGATGCCAAGAGCAATAGATGGAACAAAAAGAAAGAATCGTCGCGTTAAGATTTTAAAGCTTGCAAAAGGCTTTTACGGTGACAGAAAGTCAAATTACAAGGCTGCCAAAGATGCAGTCGTAAAGTCTCTTGATCATGCCTACTCAGGACGCAAGGGCAAGAAGCGTGATTACCGCGCACTGTGGATTGCACGTATCAATGCCGCTGTCCGTGATGAGGGCCTGTCATACAGCCGCTTTATCAACGGTCTTACAAAGGCTGGAGTTACTCTGAACCGCAAGGCTTTGAGCAACATGGCAATTGAAGATCCCATAGCTTTCAAGGCTGTGGTAGAAGTAGCCAAAAAGGCACTTGAGGCATAAATGATTTCACTCGATCAGGTTTTATTGCTGCAGAAAAAGGTAGAAATTGCTGTAGAAAAAATCCGTTCATTGAACGCACAGGTTCTTCAGCTTCAGTCAGAGAATGATGCTTTGCGTAGTAAATGCTCAGAGCTCCAAAATTCACTCGCTGACAAATCGGGGTTAGTTTCTTCCCTTGAGGCAGAGCAGAACCAGATCGAGGAGACAATCAGAAAAGCACTTGACCAGTTGGATGATGTTGAGAATGCAGTTCTTGATTCCGAATCAGGACCTGCACTTGAAACAGAACAGGCTGGTCAGGCTGACTTTAATTTTACAGAAAGCAATACTTCTGCCCCGCAAAATCAGGCAGATAATTCAAGTCAAAATGATACATCAGTTCCAGAGGAAAAAACTCAGGAAACAACACCTATTCAGTTTACAGAAGAAAAGCAGGAAAAACCACAGCCTTCTTCCAGTGAAATAAACGGTCAGTTTGACATTTTCTAGTAACAGGGAGTCAAAATGGGGAAACTGCAGGTTAACCTTCTTGGAGCTTCTTTTTCCGTCAAATCCAGTGAAGATGACAAATACCTCTCTGAGCTTCTTTCACATTACAGGGAGATAGTCTTATCCCTCAAAGAATCAAGAGCAAGCGATGATCCCCTTCAATTGAGCATACTTGCAGGCATCAGTCTTGCAGATGAACTCCACAAGGAAAAACAGCGCAATTCCACCAAAAACTCATCCAAAGCAGACCAGGAAGAGGCAGAGCGGCTGACAATACAGATGATTGAAAAAATCAACAAGGTACTCTAGCATGACTGTCTGGGTTGACGCTGATTCATGTCCTTCCTCAATAAGAAAAATCATTCTCCAAAAGGCATCCGAAAAGAGCATTCAGGTTGTATTTGCCGCAAACAGGAACATAAATCCTGATTTCGATTATGAGTTTTTTACAATGCACATCTGTCAGAGCAAAGAAGGTGCCGCAGATGACTATATTCTTGAAAATGCAAAAACAGATGATCTGGTCGTAACGAGGGATATTCCTCTTGCAGAAAGACTTTTATTAAAAAATATCACGACCATAAATGACCGTGGACTAAAGTTCTCAAAAGACAACATAAGACAGATGATGGAGGAACGCGAGCTCCACATGCAGATGGTAAATCTTGGAATTGCTCCTAAAGGAAACTGGAAATCTTTTAGCGAAAAAGAAATAAAAAAATTCAGGGAATGTCTTGAGTCTCTGCTTCCCTAGCATTCTTCCTCGGGTGTAAGAGCCTTGTTTATAGCCTCAAGCCTGTTCCTTATCTGTAGAACCGCTTCTACAAGCTCAGGGTCAAACTGCTTTCCGCTCTGCGATTTTATTTCCTCAAAGGTCTCTTCTTCCGTCCATGATTTTTTATATGAACGGATGTGCCGGAGAGCATCATAAACGTCCGCAAGGGCAACAATACGGGCCGCAAGTGGTATTTCCTGTCCCCTGAGAGGTTTTCTCTGGTCTGGAGGAAGAATTGCCTGTCCCTGCTCAAATGAACCGAAATTGTCTATAATACCTGGATATCCTCTGGGGCTTCCGTCAAAAAATGCATGGTGATGCATGCAGACATCCTGAGCCATCTTGTCTAGCTCACTTTCAACAGGATCAAAAATCTGTGCTCCCAGAATCGTATGTCCCTGCATTACGGCTCTTTCCTCATCTGTAAGAGGTCCCTGTTTTTTAAGAATTACATCGGGAATAGCGACTTTACCGACATCATGACTCTTTGCCGCAAGCTTTAAGTTGTCACGGAAGCGGTTTCTCTCGTTCTCGGGGATATTCTTTGTGGCAGCATAACGGTCGTATATCTCAACAGCAAAACTTGACACGCGCTCTACATGGGCTCCAGTTTCCTTGGGGTCCCTGTAACCTGCCATACGTACAAGGCGTTCAATCAACTGCTTGGTTAAATAGGCGTATTCATAAATCTGACCGACGTTGGTGGCAAAATGTGAGATATAGAATTCTGCATCGGAGTCAAACGGAATTATTTTCCCTTTTTCATCCTGTGCATTTATAATCTGAAGTACTCCCAGTATCTTACCGTTCGTCATAGTAAGCGGCAGGGTAAGCATTGAGGTAGTATGATAGCCTGAAGTCAAGTCCGTTGCAAAACTGAAGTGATACGGTCGTTTTACAGTGTGTTCCTCATCCTCCCATTCACTCATCGTATAGGCATCTGGAATGTTGATGGTCTGCTTGCTCATGGCACAGTAGCCGCAGATTGTCTCGGAATTAACAGGAAAAGAAAAAGCCAGATAAGGTAATTTTACTCCTGGCTCAAGAAGTGCCTGCTTGGTATAGTTTACGCTGTAACGTATTTTGAGTGAATTTTCCTCTTCTTCATAGGAATAGATAGAACCGGCATCGGCGTTGGTAATTTTACAGGCAGATATCAGGATATTTTCCAAAAGAATATCAGTATCCTTGATTTTTCCAAGCTCCCGCTCGATTTGAGTCATCTGTTTAAGTTTTTTTGCGTGTTCATCAGAATGTTTCATCAGATACTCCGGTTACCCTCAACCTATATTTTATTAAAAAGGAAAAAAAAATACAAGCCCAGACCTATAATAGACAAAACCGATTTTATGAATTATTATATTGACATGAAAGTTGCAATCATACATGACTGGCTTGTTAATTATGGAGGAGCAGAAAGAGTTGTAGAGCAGATGCTTGCACTGTATCCAGACGCAGACATTTATACCCTGGTCTATGACAGAAAAAAAATGTGCTCACATTTTCCCCCAGAAAAAGTCCATGCTTCTTTTGTTCAGAAAATCCCCATGGCAACAAAACTATATACAAAACTATTAAGCATGATGCCCAAGGCATTTGAGTCATTTGACTTAAGCTCCTACGATCTTGTTTTAGCATCATCTTCCTCATGTGCAAAGGGAGTCATAACATCTCCCTGTACTCCCTATCTTGCCTACATACACACGCCGATGCGTTATGCGTGGGATTTATATTTTGACTATTACGGACGTTCAGGATTCCTTACCCGTTTTTTCATGAAAAGGCAGATTCCCAAAATCAGGCTGTGGGACTATGTATCAAGCCAGAGAATAGATTCAATAATCGCCAATTCTAATTACATTGCAAGAAGAATCAAGAAATTCTGGAACCGGAATGCAGAAGTAATTTACCCGCCAGTTGACACAGATCGCCTTTCTCCAAACAACCTGCCGCCAGAGGACTTTTATGTCGTATTCAGCCGTTTCGTACCATACAAGCGCATAGACCTTGCCATTTCTGCAGTCGGACAGTTGAAGGGCAAACTTGTCGTGATCGGAAGCGGCTCACAGGAGAAAAAGCTTAAAGAGCTGGCACAAAGCTACAAAGGTGCGGACATAATGTTTACCGGAAGAATCTCTGATGATGAGGTTAAAGGCTATCTGCAGAGGTGCCGTGCCCTGATTTTCTGTGCAGAGGAAGATTTCGGCATTATCCCGGTGGAAGCACAGGCTTGTGGAAGACCTGTCATTGCATACGGGAAAGGAGGTGCCCTTGAGACTGTGATTCAGGGGAGAACAGGCCTATTTTTTAAGGATCAGACAGAAGAATCCCTTGTTGAGGCAATCAGGGAATTTGAAATGCTTGAGAAAAAAGGCACATTCGACTCAAAATACATCAGTCGCCATGCCTCTGAATTTTCTGCAGAAAGGTTCCGAAAGCAGCTTGAAAAAGCAGTGTCAAAGGCAGTTTCTGACAAACAATAGACAGAAATACCTTTTTCGTATATAATTGTATTCTATGGAAATACAGGATTATCCGGCTTTTTTTAAAAGACATTTCAAGCGAACAAGTTCTTTTGTCTCCGGCATTGCACTCATGTTTGTTGATGCTGTAATGCTGATGCTTTCCATAGGAGCCGGTTTTTTCATTGTCAATTTAATAGATCCATCCTGCATTGTCTTTCGGTCTTTTGTAAGATACGCTGTTTATCTTCCAGAAATCCTTATTGTCTTCTACGCAGCAAGCCTTTATCCCGGAATCCTTCTTGCGTCTCAGGATGAAGTCAAGAGATTTTCACTGTGCTCATTTTTCTCATTCATAGGAATTGCAATAAGCATCAGTATCAGGAATGACCCAGATCAGCTTTCAATTGCTATTGCCCTTCTGGTTGCATGGCCCTTTGCTACTTTCTTTTTACCGGTTGGACGTGAAATTGCAAGACATGCTTTCGGACATTTCAAATGGTGGGGTGTTCCCGCCGTCATTTACAGCCATGAGGGAAACGGACATGCTGTAGTTGACAGGCTTACTAAGAAACATCACTTCGGTTATATACCTGCCCTTATACTCAGCGACAAAAAAAATTTTTTAGAGAACTATGATGGTGTTCCTGTTTTTGCCCCTGATAAAGAAGTCTTTGACATGATAAAAAAACTGCGTGTGAAGGTTGCTATTCTATGTGACTATTCAGTTCAGACAGAAGAAATACTGACTTATTATCGCTATGTCATACGTGTACCGAAGAACCAGAATTTTACCAATATGTCGCTTCAAATGCG
>JAGADS010000046.1 GCA_017613485.1 Treponema sp. | reverse complement strand
CTTGCACTTGCACTGGGACTTTCCGATGAGATTCAGGCAAATGCAGGTGGAATAGAACTTGACTGCATGTTCATCGACGAAGGTTTCGGAAGTCTTAGCGAGGAACCTCTGGATAAAGCGGTAAACACACTTTATTCACTTGCACAGGGGAAAAAACTTGTCGGCATAATCTCTCACGTAGAGCGCCTAAACAACAGAATCGATGACAAAATCGAAGTCACAAAAGACCCTGTCTATGGAAGCTCGGCAAAAGTAATCACCAGCAAAATATAGATTATGTCATTGGCGGACTCGATCCGGCAATCTCTAAATGCATGTATTACAACAATATAGATTATCGGGTCATGCCCGATAATGACATTGTTAAAAAATTCTCTAAAAAAGTTGCTGAATTTTTGTTAAAAACGGCCTCTCTGATACTATATATATAGTATGGAGGCAATATGAATTTCTTTCAGCTTGAAGAAGAGAGCATTATCGAAGAAGAAGAACTTTACGAGAAAGACTATGTTACGGAGGAAGCAAAAAAGGCATTCGGGATTACTTACCTTTATCCGTGGCAGAGAATCGTAATCGGAAACATACTTGAACCTGACGAGAACAACAACAGGCAGATTGTACTTTTACCGACAGGAGCAGGAAAATCCCTCTGTTTTCTAACGCCTGCCCTTTTACTTAAAGGCCCTACCCTCGTAATCTATCCTCTGCTTGCATTGATGTCAGACCAAAAACGCAGGATGCAGGAAGGCAATCTTAAATGCGTGGAATTCCGCGGAGGCCAGAGTGAAGAGGAACGTAACCTTAATTTTGAAACGATTAAGCAGGGTGCTCAGATTATACTTGCAAACCCCGAGGTCCTTCAAAGCCAGACTCTTGTTGAGCGTCTTTCACACTGCAACATACAGCACATTGCAATTGACGAGGCACATTGTGTAAGCGAATGGGGAGACTCTTTCAGGCCGTCTTATCTTGCTCTTGGAAAAATAATAGATAAAATAAACCCGCCTGTCGTAACTGCATTTACTGCAACGGCATCCCCTCCAGTGCTTGACAGGATTTCCGAAATACTGTTCCACGGAAAATCGCATGTGGTAAAGAGTGACTTTGACCGCCCGAACATTCACTATTATGTCAGGAACGCCTACGCAAAAAAACGGGAGGCATTCAGGCTGGCGGTTACGGAACAAAAACCACTCATCATTTTCTGCGGCACAAGGGCAAAATCGGAGGACATGGCTCGGGAGCTTTCCGAATATCTTGGACGTGACAAGGTAAGGTTCTATCATGCAGGCCTGGAGCGGGAAGAAAAAACAGAGGTGGAGAAATGGTTCTACGGCAAGACTGATGCTGTACTCTGCTGTACGGTAGCATTCGGAATGGGCGTGGATAAAAAGGACATCCACACAGTCATTCATCTTGAGCCATCGGCAAATGCAGAAAACTATCTTCAGGAATCAGGAAGGGCGGCAAGGGACGGTTCAATCGGAAAGGCAATTTTATTGTGGAGTCCTGAGGATTCAGTGCATTTTTCAAGATATGGAAAAGGAAGCAGGGAACGTGTAATGAAGGAATTTGCAGAGGCGTATACATGCAGGAGGCAGATTCTGCTTGATGCACTCAAGGGGGAACAGGCTGCCTGTGACGGATGCGATGTATGCATCAACAAAAAGGGAGCGGATTTTGCATGGGATGCTGAGCTTGCATTGAAATTCATACGCAGGCATAGGAAAATGTTCAACTGGATGGAGATGACGGAAAAACTGCAGGAGGTATTCAACAGGCATGATGAGAAAACATTCGGGATGCATATTTGGGACGGACAGGACATTGAAAGAATTCTTTTTCAGCTTAAAAGGAAAAGGCTTATACGTACTTGCCTGTGGCCGTGGTTCGGTAAGATTGACTGTGCGGGTAAAAAACAAAAGCCACTTTCCACCGTCTATTACAGCAGAAAATGGCTTCATTTACAGAGCAGGGAAATCAAGCTTCTTCGTTCTCTTTCTCTTTATCTTTCTCATTTTTTTTCTCGTTCTTCTTAGCAGCTTCCTGTTTTTCAAGCAGTTTTGATTTCTTTTTTGGCTTAGGAGGCTTTTTCTTATACTTGACAACATAGCCTGCAAGAGACGTAAAGAAGATAAAGAAAACAGCTATAATAATCACACGCCAGTCTGTAAGAACCAGCTTGCAAAGTTCCCAGAATTCATTGATACTCATATTACCCCTATCGGCTTTTTTCCTCTCATTGTTTACAGGTTTGTTAAAGTTGATGTTCTTCTATGGCTGTTGATAATTTTTTTCTGTAAGAGTATAATCTTAATATGACTGGAATTGTTGATTATAATGCAGGTAACATAAAAAGTGTCGAGCGGGCACTTGAATACCTAAAAGTTCCCTTTGTACTCTCCAAGGATCCGCGTGATCTTGAGAAAGCAGACCGTCTTATTTTCCCAGGTGTCGGAGAAGCCGCATACGCAATGACTCAGCTTAAGAAAACCGGCTTTGATGTATTTTTACGCGACTGGGTTGATGCAGGTAAAAAGCTTGTCGGTATCTGTCTTGGCTCACAGATTGTATTTGACTACAGCGAGGAAGGTGACACAAAATGCCTTGGGCTTATACCTGGTGTCATACAGCATTTTGACACGATATGGGCAGAAACAAATCCAAGCGAAAAGGAAAAGCAGGAATCAGAGACTCCCATGCTCGACTGTACGCTAAAGATTCCCCACATGGGCTGGAATGATGTGTCATACTGCAACGGTTCAAGCAGCCTGATGGAAGGAATCCCGGACGGAAGTGATTTTTATTTTGTCCACTCATACGTAATCCACCCCGATGACCCGGAAATCATAAAGGGATATGCAACTTACGGCACAATGGTTCCCGCTATAGTTGAAAAGGACAACATCACTGTATTCCAGTTCCATCCCGAGAAATCAGGACGCTTTGGACAGAGAATTCTGATGAACTATGTTAAGGATGACATGCCGGGAGGAGAGGCCTGATGCTTAAGAAACGAATCATCATTTGTCTTGACGTAAAGGACGGACGGACTACAAAGGGCATAAAATTCCAGAACAACATCGATATCGGTGACCCGGTGGAAATGGCGGCGGAATATTACAGGCAGGGTGTTGACGAGCTTGTGTTCTACGACATCATGGCATCTGCACGAGGACGGGGACCTATCCTTGATTTGATTTCCCGTGTGGCAAGCCAAGTTTTCATTCCCTTCTGTGTCGGTGGCGGCATCGGTACAATCGACGACATACGCTCAACGATTCTTGCAGGCGCGGAAAAGGTATCGCTTAACTCACAGGCGGTAAAGCATCCGGAACTCATCAGTGAAGGTGCCCGTATTTTCGGAAACCAGTGCATTGTTCTTGCAATGGATGCCGCTCGTGACGATAAAATGCCTAACGGTTACCGCGTATACCTGAACGGAGGACGTGTAGCAACTGATCTTGACGCATTGGAATGGGCCATAAAGGGCGTAAAGCTTGGGGCTGGAGAAATCGTACTCAATTCAATAGACGCAGACGGAACAAGAGACGGCTATGAGCTGAACCTTACCCGCATGATAAGCGAGGCCGTGAATGTTCCCGTGATTGCCTCTGGAGGAGGAGGAACTCCTGCACACCTTACAAAAGTGCTTACAGAGGGAAAAGCAGATGCGGCTTTGATTGCAAGCATGGTTCACTCAGGAAACCATACTGTCAGCGGAATAAAAAAGGCACTCGACGAGGATGGTGTTCCAGTAAGGTTCACTGAATAAACTCCAGAAGCTTTTCCGTGAGGTTTCCGTTTTCAACAAGGTTTTTGCCAAAAGCGGAGAAACAAATTCCAGCTTCTTTATATGATTTCAGGAACTCATGCATGCTGTGTTCGATTTTATCTGAATCAATTTCCTGCGTCTTGTTGAACTCCAGCATGAGTGTCCTGTAATTCTTGAAAAGTG
>JAGADS010000370.1 GCA_017613485.1 Treponema sp. | reverse complement strand
TTCTTGCCTTGTTGATTTCAAAACGAGTTTTCCGCCATCATCCATTATAGCATTTGAAGTTGTATTTCCTGTTGCAACAAGAACCTTAGTACTAGCATTATAGAAAAAATGGTCAGCATTGCGCCTTTTGCCGGTGGTATCGCCATCAGTATCGTGGGTAATGCCATAGTCATCGTACTTGAGGGAATGATTGTAGCGATTCAGGTTATACGTCTGCAGTACTACGAGTTCTTCAGCAAATTCTTCAACGAGACAGGACGTGAGTTCAAGCCGTTTGCATTCAAGTACAATGCGCTGAAATCTTAAATTATTTATTATATATGAATTATATAGAGGTGTTTTTATGAAAGCTTTTGTAAAGAGAAGATTCTTCATCATCGCGGTCCTTATGGCCGTGGTATCATTAAGCGCAGTGAGTGCCCAGTCTGCATCAGAACAGGCTACAGCTGTGGAAGAGCAGAGTCAGGATACTGGTTCATCCTCTGCAATCAAATACCTTGCAGCCGCTCTTGCAGTAGGTATTGCATGTGTCGGTGGTGGAATGGCCGTTGGTAAGATCGGTGCCGCCGCTATGGGTGCCATGAGCGAGAATGCTGAGCTTTCCGGTAAGGCATTGCCGTTCGTAGGTCTTGCGGAAGGTATTTGTCTCTGGGGATTCCTGGTTGCATTGTTCATCATATTGATGTAAGCGCGTCAAGGGAATTCCGTGGAATATTATTTTATCGGGGAACGAGAGCTGTATCTTGCCTTTAGATTGGTTGGTGTTCCGGGTGCCGTTGCAAACAAGAAGGATGATGCTCTTGATGCTTTTCTATTGATGACAGGTCAATCATCCAAGGTTTCAGGTCCTGCCGAGAAAGACAGGCCGAAGGTGCTCATACTCACAGAAGATGTGGCGGATATGCTGGAGACTCAGGTTGTTGCATGGCAGAAAACCGGAAAGACTCCTCTTATAGTTGAGGTTCCCGGATTACAGGGGCATTTGCCCGGACGGAAGAATCTTACCGATTCGATACGCGAGGCCTTGGGCATTCAGGTCTAGGCATCAGCGCTTTGCGTTCACCTTGATGTGGACATTATGTACCCTATTTAGGAAGTGTGATTTTTATGGAAGAATTGCGTTCGACACAGGCTTTGGATAACGAGATAATCTCTGATGCCAGGAAAAAATCTGAACGGATTTTGCAGAAAGCGGAGGAAACATGTGCTTCCCTGTTGGCTGACGTGGACAAGCGTGTAAGTGATGCGCTTAAACAGGCTCAGGAAACACAGGATTCCATTCTTGCCGCATTCAAAAGAAATACAGAGGCATCCCTCCCCTTGGAGAAAGAAAGATATCTTGTTTCCTTTGTGAGTGAATCGATTCTTAATGCCGTCAACGGATATTTTGAGAAAGCCGGCGTGCAGAAGCGTCTTGATGTTGTTGAGTCGATGGTAAGGCGTGCAAAAAATGTTCTGGGCGACAGAAAGGTTTCCGCCTGTGTCATTGGATTTTCACTTGATTCTGCAAAAAAAATGCTTGAGTCATCGCTTGGCGTTCAACTACTCTCTATGGAGCAGAAACAAAAATCAGCTCTTGATGAGGACGTGCTTCCGGGCTTTGTTTTTGAGGACGGAGTGATTCTTGTGACGGAGGACGGTTCCATAAAATGCAGGCTCACCCTAAAGGAAAGAGTTAAGGAAATACTTGATGACAAAAAAATGGAGCTTTCCCAGGCTCTCTTTGCAGGGAGGCTTTGATTATGAATAAAGGAAAAATAACCCGTATCTCGGGACCTATAGTTTATGCCTCCGGTTTGGAAGGATGCGGTCTTTACGAGGTTGTTGATGTCGGAAACAAAAAGCTCATAGGCGAGATCATAAGCCAGGAAAAAGGAATGGCAACGATAGAAGTCTACGAGGATGATTCCGGCATGGGCATAGGGGAAGAGGTTGTCTCCAGCGGCCGTCCTCTTTCGCTCAAGCTGGGTCCCGGTCTTGTAGGCACAATCTACGACGGCATTCAGCGTCCACTTAAAAAAATGTTCGAGTCAGGAAATGCCTTTCTTACTCCAGGACAAAGGACAGAGCCTCTTGATACACAGAAAAAATGGGATTTTGTTCCGGAAGAGAATATTCAGGAAGGAACGGAGATTCACCCGGGAATGGTGCTTGGCTATGTTCAGGAGACAGGCTCAATAAAGCATAAGATAATGGTGCCGCCGGATGTCAAGGGAAAGAAGCTTTCTTCATTTGCCGGTGCGGGATCTTTTACAATAGACGAGCAGGTTGCCCAGACTGATGCCGGAGAAAAAATATGCATGGCACAGTACTGGCCTTTGCGTAAACCCAGACCTTTTGCAAAGAAACTTGAGGTAACGGAGCCGCTTGTAACAGGACAGCGTGTAATAGATGTTTTCTTCCCGTTGAGCAAGGGAGGAACAGCGGCTATCCCGGGTGGTTTCGGTACAGGAAAGACTATGACCCAGCATGCCATTGCAAAGTGGTGTGATGCGGACCTGATTGTATACATCGGGTGCGGTGAGCGTGGCAACGAGATGACTGATGTTCTTACGGAATTCCCGGAGCTGATTGACCCGCGAACAGGACGTTCCTTGATGGAGCGTACCATATTGATTGCAAACACATCCAACATGCCTGTTGCGGCACGTGAGGTTTCGCTTTATGCAGGTATAACGCTTGCTGAGTATTACCGTGACATGGGAATGCATGTTGCCATCATGGCGGATTCAACATCAAGATGGGCGGAGGCCTTGCGTGAGCTTTCGGGACGTATGGAGGAAATGCCTGCTGAGGAAGGTTTCCCTGCATATTTACCGACACGTCTTGCGGAGTTCTATGAAAGGGCAGGCCGTGTGTTCTCTCTGTGCGGTCAGGAAGGATCTGTTTCTGTAATCGGTGCCGTATCTCCTCCGGGCGGTGATTTCTCTGAGC
>JAGADS010000369.1 GCA_017613485.1 Treponema sp. | reverse complement strand
TCCTAAAGGCTATCAGCGACGACGGCTCAAAAGTATTATCACTTGTGAATGCAGTATTAGAATTTCTTTATCTGTTGAAATTCACCAGTATAATGATCGAGATTTATAAACAAGTTGATTTAGCCCTTAAGGATTCCTGGGGATCTTACCGTCATGGAAATATCTGCGTTATTGCTATAACATTGGGGTGTACTGTACTGGCATTTATTCCGCTCATCTCTGGTCTGGCCGGTTTGCTTTTAATCTTTGCCGTAATCGCCGTCATAGTCCTTGCCATCTGGGAATTTATCCTGCTTTACAAATCAGCAAAATCAATGAGGAACTTTGTCAGTAAGCCGGATAATACACCTTTCCCTGCACAAATTCACACAGATTGGGAGGAGGAGTTTCGTTCAACGCAAAATAAACAAGATGATAAAGATGATAAAACTGAATAATTATTCTATAAAAGGAGTTATATTAATATGGAAAACGAATTGATTAACACAGAAGAAAAACAGCAGTTTGAATCTAAGGCAAAGTATGCCGACATGGCAAAGAAATTCATGGTCATGTTCGTAATTCAGATTTTTCTGATTTGCACCTTGGTTATATCCCTTATAATTACTTTTGCAGCTAAATCTGAAATAGTACTAATAGCTTTTGGCTGTACATCTTTTGCAGTCAACATCATTTACGCCATAATTCTATTTTTACTTAGTAAGTATGATTCCGAATTTGGTATAGCAGGTCTCTTTTACATATTGGAAACCTCTTTTTCAATTTTGAAATTGTTTTTACCGGATAATTCCATGGCTCTGCTGATGTCTCTTTTGAATGCAGTATTCAGTTTTTTGTATTTACTCAAATTTACTAATGCAATGAGCTCACGGTTTTTGCCTGTAGATGCATCTTTATCAGATTCATGGGATACTTATCGTAAAGTAAATATTTATATAATTGCCACTTCTATTGGATGTGCTGTCCTCGCTTTTATACCTGGCATAAACATTCTAGCTGGTATTGTTGCAATCCTATGCGCAATTGCTGCCATTGGCCTTTTAGTCTGGGAGCTTGTCCTGCAATTCAACTCCTCGAAAGCAATGAAGGCCTTTGCCAACAAGCCGGATGAACCACCTGCAGACAGCGCATCTGTCACGCCTCTGGTAACATACGAAAACCCAGTTGAATAATGTCTCATGGGAAAGGTAGCATGTCATGGAAAATGAATTAACAGAGAAAGAAAAGATGTCCAGATCTGAGCTAAAAACACGTTGCGATGACATGGCAAAAAAATTCAAATTTTTATTCATTGTTACAATCATTTCGACTGTCATTCACTTTATTCTTTCCGGGCTGCTGGTAGGTATGCAGATTACAACAGAGGTTCCAAGTCTGGTCATATCCATTCTTTATGTCATACTAAAAATGCTGGCAGATGTGATGCTTTGCATTATATTGTTCACACTTTCCAGACATAATGATGGTTATAGAACCGCTGGAATCTTTTATCTTATTTATTCTATCTTAGCAAACTTGGCTCCTCTATTTTTATCCCTGAGCTATAATCTCCAAGACGGTAAAACCTGGGGCTATCTTTCCACGATTTTCTCAACTTCGTCATCAATATTCAGCCTTCTGTATACTTTAAAAATATCCAAGGTAATGATATCTGTATTTGAGCCTGTAAGCCTTGCCGTAAAAGTTGATTGGAGGGATTTCCGCCAATGGAATGTATATGTTTTAATCGGAACCATAATATGTACGCCTCTTATGGTTATACCATGGATACAATACGCAGCCTTGATCGGAGCCATCATCATATCCATGGCATCATCCATCATCTTTATCTGGAGATTTACAATTCTTTTCAAGTCATATAAAATGATGGAAAAATTCTCCAGGCAGCAGGATTGATTATGAAAAAACTCAAAGGATACATACAGGATTAATGGACAATTGTACAAGAATCATAGACATCAAAAAATAAAAAACCTGCCCCAAGATATGAGGCAGGCTTTGTTTAACAGCGGATGGTGGCTTTCTTATTCGTCCAGGATTGCGGTTCCGAAGACACCTGGATTTGCATAACCGGTTCCGTTCTCGTCGTACCAGCTTAATGTTCCAAGGCGGCTTCCTGATGCACCACCATCGTTGACCTGAAGCTCAAGACCGATTGCCTGTCCTGGTTCTGGCTTGATGTCCGTCCAATTGAACTTGGCAACCACTTCATATCCATCATCTGTAAGGCGTGCAATGCTGTCCATGTTTGACTGGAGGCACTTTGGTCCGTTGAATGAGGTTACATTCTTGCAGCTGATTCTGTACTGCTTGTCATCTTCCTCATAGCTTTCTGCCTTTGCATTGTTCTCATCGATGAATACCTCGATTGAATCCTGCTCCCATGCGTTTGCGTTGTCTGTGTTGATTACGCTGTCCTTTACGCTTGCATATACATAGAGTGCTTTCTCATCCCAAAGCATACGGAAGCTTGAATCTGTCTGTGCACCAAGCCTGATGGTAAGAGGTACTGCATCTGCCTTGTTCCATTCGCTGTCATCAAAGCTGAGTGAAGGACTTCCCTTCTTGATTGAAGCAAACGGTTTAATCAAAGCCTTTGCATAGTATTTTGAGCTTGAATCCTGGCTGTTCTTTAGGTCGTTGAATGAATAAACCTCGTCTCCCTTCTTATAGCGGAAATCAATCTTTAGGTTACCAAGAATTGAAGCAGCTCCTGTGTCAAAGCTTATTACCTGTATGTCATTTGCATATACAGAGACAGGTGTTATTCCGTTTCCATCATCAATGAAAACAGATGCTATTCCGCCCATAACCTCCTCGTCGGGATAAATCAAGACATATAGTGTACCGTCACTCCAGGTAGGATAGAAGCTTACAGTTGAACTACCGACCGGTATTGCATATTCAATTGCATTTGAGAAATCCTCTCCGTCACCTTCAAGAATCGTTACGTTCTGAATTGCAGGCTCAAGCTTGTCTGGATCTGCAAATGCATAGAATGCAGGCTTTGCCTTATATTTTCCGTCAAACAAAAGCGGGCACTGTGTCTGTGTTCCGTCTGATGCGCCACCCACGCTGTTGGATGACTGGAGCCATGAATAAGGATCTGTTACACCCCAGAATACAATTCCCTTTACGTTGATTCCAGGTTCCTTATCAAGCTCAACCAGCTTATCGTAGATTGCCTTGTAACGGTAGGCCTGCTTGTTGTATTCTTCCTCAAAATTCTTTCCGTCAAATGATGCGCTTGCCTTGATGTCAACTTCAGTAAGCATTACACCGTCAACAACCTCACAATAGGCGCGGACTGCATTTTCAATCTGTGAAATTGAAGGAGAATCAATGTTGTAGTGTCCCTGCATTCCCATTCCGCTGATACGTGTTCCCTCTGCATTCTTTACGGCCTTAAGAAGCTCAACAATTCCCTGAACTTTCTGCGGAGTACATTCATTGTAATCGTTGTAGTAAAGCTCAAGAGATGCGGGGGCATATTTGTTAGCATATCTGAATGCATTGATGATGAACTCATTGCTCTGGTAGACATGCCACCAGCTAGATTTGCTTCCGTGTGTTGAGTCAGAAAGCTTGTCGGCTCCACCCTCTGTATCTGTGCGGTAAGTTCCTGTTGCATCGCTTATTGCCTCGTTTACAACATCCCATCCGTAGAAAAGAGAGCCATATTTTTTTCCTGTTGCAGTTGAAGGATCGGTGTAATATGTGAGCATTGACTTTATGTACCATTCAAGGCGCTCGTCAAGAACATCTTTTGTAACATAAGGCTTTGATGCATCATAGTCCTCGTGGAAGAACCATTCAGGTGCCTGTGAGTGCCATACCAGAACGTGACCGCGGACTTTAAGTGCCTGATTCGGGTTTTCCTTGTTCCATGCGGCAATCTTGTCCAAAAGGGCATTTGCACGGCTGTGGTCAAGAACTGGAACCTTTATTTCCTTTCCGTTGAGTGTGTCCGTCGTAACTCCGATGGGCCTTGCGTTTCCGGCATTATATCCGTTCATTGCATCCATCTTGAGCTCGTTTCCAAGAGTTACACAGTTAAAGTGCTTGAAAAGAAGATCCATGTAGAGGCTGTCAGAGGCTTCGGCTCCTGTTACGGCACCACCGACCCAGACTTTTCTACCGAATCCCTTGCTTGAGGTTACGGCATCCTTGAAATTCACAATGTCCTTTTCAATTGTAGTCACAGCAGGTGTTTCAAGACCGACCCTGAAATCATCGATACAATATGAAAGTCCCTCTGATCCGTTGAACTGGAACTGAACCTGATCATGCGGATCTGCAAGAACAAAAGAGCCTGTCACAAGCTGCCACTTGTCATTCAATGTATAATCCTGATCCGGTGTTACCTTTGCAGAATCAACCTTTGACCAGTCTGATGCCGCTCCGTTTACCACAAGATATACTTTTCCAGTAGGTACTGCACTGTCATCTGCTGTCTTCATGTAGCATGTGTAGGAGTAAGTCGCTCCCCCCTGAATAAGCTGTGCAATTGGGCCTGCGCAAATCTGGCACTGTGCTGAATTACCGTTCTGGGAAATAACTTTTACATAAGATCCGCCGCAGTCAGGTCCTGGCTGTTCACCGTCCTTGTATGCCACACGCGGAATGCAGTTCGGGGACCAGCTGTTGTCATTCCACCACCAGAGGCTTCCGGTATCGCTGACTCCCTCAAAGTTTACGTTGTAATCAGTCAAAATGTTCTGGGTGACTTCTCGTGCCTTTGCTTTTTTGTTTCCGCTGTTTTTCGGGAAAAAGCCCAATATAGCAGAAATCAAAGCCGCTGAACTTCCTATAATCAAAGCCGCTTTTTTCATCTTTTTCTTATCCTCCATGCTTCCTCATTTTTTACAGAAAACTACTTTCTACTATTTTATACCACTTTTGGCAAAATGTGAAATGAAAAATTCAAATTTTCAATATATTTTCAATTAAATCTTTTCAAAATCATACCCGATGAACAGGGCCTTTAAGTCCGCTTTTCCTGTAATGCCCAGCACGGAATAGATGTGGGCCAGATCTTTTTTAATTGCACTTTCGCTTACGTTGTGGTTTATTGCCAGTGCCTTGATTGTAGTGTTGTTTACAACGATTTCCTTTATGCAGTCTTTCTGACGCTCGGACAGCTTGTAGTCGTTCAGGGAAACCGCTCCCGTTTCCTTCTTGTCGTAGGCATGACGGAACAGAAGGTTAAGGCAACCGATTGTACACACGGAAAAGAGTGATATTCCCGCATATTCAAAAAACGATTTTGCTCCATAAGGAATTACAATTGCCAGCTTGATGATTTCGACTGCAAGATAGATTATGACACGGATGCGAGAGGAAAGCACGTTTTCAAAAAGAAGGATTACCAGAAGAATTGAGGACAAAAACAATGCCGTATAGATTCGTCCGGTATAGAGGTTTGAGAACACAAGAACTTCAAGCCCGATGTAATAGAACAAATGATTACTGTGCAAGAAGAAAGTAAGGATGAACATCACAAGTGCAATTCCAGATGCAATGTATGAAATGAGAATTGAAAACGGCATGATGCTCTGCTCATAGGAAAAACCGGTAAAAAAGTTCAGGAAAAGCATAGCAAGAATGTAAACACAGCCGATTATCGCCATAAGACGGAATGGTTTGTCCAAAAGCTTTTTCACGAATTCCTCCTCCTACATCAATTATTATGTCAAATGTCGGCTTTATCAAAACCGTTAAAAAACTGACTCCCATCGAAATCTGCCCCACACCAACGGCTCGCTCGAAGCTTTGCTGCGAGTACCCGCGCCTTTTACGCTTGTGCAGATGTTGGTGTGTGTCAGCCTTCGATTCCGTCAGTTTTATTCACAAATCATTTATACTCAACCTTTGACCTATTAAATAATATCATATTTCCCGTATTAGTTGAAGTAATTGTATATTGCATTGTAAATTGCATCCTCGCCCTGCATGAAAACTTCAAAATCTTCCTGAACTTCGACATCTGGCATTATGCCTCGGTAATACTCACTGGTACGCTTTTTTAGATTTGTAAGGGGAGAAATCTCGTCCAGATACATGGGGAAAATGATTTTGCATTTCAATGCCTTAAGCTCTTCATTTCTAACGCCTGTGTAATTAAATATGGCCTCTCCTGTCTCTTCTCCAAATATTTTGGCATCGGGACAAACTGTCAGAATGCTTTCCATAAACCAGGTGCTTGCAGAAAAAGTTCTTCCATTGGCTACCAGGGCAATGTTGTATTTATCAAGCACATCCTTGTATTTTTCAGGAAGTCCATAGGTGAACATGGTGCCTCCAGGATTATACCGCAAGTCAAAGACAAGTGTGTCATACGAACCCTTGTCCAATTCTTTTATGATGTCCTCAAACCACTCACTTACGGGATAATCTTCTCTTTCCATGCAGGAATTTATCGGGATGTATAAAGTGCGTTTTTCAGGGCATGGTTTTATGTCATATTTTTCTGTTACAAAATGAGGTAAACATTCATTTTCTTTTAAGGGTTGAAACTTGTTGAATTTTGCTTTCCTTACATCGATGAATTTCAACTTGAGCTCTTCTGTCTTTCCATCCGGTGACTCAAGCTTAAGCCTTAGTTTTTCATTTTCATCGAGCAAGCCGGCATATTTATAATCATTATAGGGAATATTATGTTCCAGGAAATATTTCTTAGCTACCTCTGTCTCATAGGAACGAAACTGAGCCACCTTGTCGATGGCTTCATTTATTGAAATGCCATTCATCTCAACAATTTTCCAGCCAAGATATTTCTTATATTTTTTAACTGCACTGGATATATGATATTCATTTCCGAAATTATAGAAAACCATAGGAAGAGCCATATTGTCTATCTTTTCGCTTCCAGTTTTACCTATATTTACATGAGCAACATGAAAGCTGCTGAAGATTTTTTTGAGCCGATAGTAACAGTCGGTGCCTGTCACATTGCCGTCAAGGATTTCCTTTCCAAGCTCATCAAAAACAGCAGGATCATAAAGTCCCCGCACAGAAGAATTTGCAAGATCAGCCTTTACCCTAATCAGATCGTAATACAATTCCTGCGGGCTTGGCTCCTCCTCTTGTTTTTTACAGGAGACCACCATGACAGAAACCAACATTAAGACAAATGCCATAATTCGTAATCTTTTCATAATAACCTCCTGTGGATTTGTCATTGCCGGACTTGATCCGGCAATCTATAATGACATTATTTCTTGGCGATTTCTGAGATGCTTGTTACGACACCTGCAAGACTCTGCATGTCAGACGGAACGATTATCTTGGTTGCCTGACCGTTGGCTGCCTTCTCAAATGCCTCCAGACTGCGGAGTTTGAGGACTGCACTGTCCATTCCTGCTTCCTTGAGCATCTTGAGACCTTCTGCCTTTGCCTGCTGAACCTCGCGGATTGCCTCTGC
>JAGADS010000368.1 GCA_017613485.1 Treponema sp. | reverse complement strand
ATATGGGACAAATCAGGCGGTTCCATCTTCTGCTCTGTTTGGGAACAACCTTTGACCTGCTCATGACACTCACTTCCGGTTCGTATTCATTTATGTAGTGCCGCCTGTCCATCATGGGGGCCTGCATCTGATAGTCATACTCGGTATTTGTCGATGTGATGAATCCCCATATCTCGCCTGGTGTAAGTATGCTTCCCGCCTTAAGCTCCGGGATATTTGAAATCAAAATGCTGTAGTCATAATAGATTGCAACCTGAACTGTAGGAGGAATGTTCTTAATCTCCATGCGGATCATCTCCCAGTCATCCTCACTCAAGTCATATTCCCCCATCTCCCTTATTTCCTTATATCCCTTCAAGAGCCTTCTTTCGCTGGACGTGGCATAATGATATACAGGAACGGCAATAACGGAAATCAGAGGAATCAGGATGATACCTAGAATAAGAATGTTCAGCTGCGACCGTATCTTCATGGCGACTCCGTTTTATTTCTCGAACTTATAGCCCATTCCGAAAAGTGTCGTTATGTACTTTGGATGGGATGGATCTCCCTCAATTTTTTTCCTGAGCCTCTGGATGTAGACCGCAACCGCAGTAATGTCTCCGTACTGGCTCTTCCATACATGATTGTAGATTACTTCTGGCGTAAGTGACTGCCCCGCACTCCTTACAAGAAATTCAAGGACCTCATACTCTTTTGTTGAAAGGGGTATCTTCTCAGCGCCTTTTTTAAGCACGCAGCTGTTGCAGTAAAGAGTATAGTCACCGAATGTGATTGTCTCCTCGACGGAAGCCTCCGTAGCGGACAGACGGTTAAGCTTAGCCTGAACGCGTGCCACAAGAACCCTGGGACTGAACGGTTTTGTAACAAACTCATCGGCACCATAGCCAAGGCCTGAGATTATGTCCTCATCCGCATCCCGTGCAGAGACAATAATGACAGGAATCGTTGCCTTGTACTCAGAGCGGAATTTCTTAAGGAAATCAAGACCGCTCATGCCTGGGAGGTTCAAGTCCAGAAGCACAATATCCGGTGCATAACCTTTCTGCAGTTCTTCCAGCGCCATCTCGGCTGTCTCACATGCGGAACACGTAAATCCTGCCTTTTCCATATACATGGTTACCAGCTGTGCCATCTCGGGCACGTCTTCTACAACAAGTATCTTACTCATAATCAAAAGAATAAACCATGTTTAAGAATAATGCCATATAATTCTTGTTATAAATTCAATAATTCAAAAAAAATAACGGAATATTATAGTATTGATTGCAAAGTCCTTTATCATTAAAATGCAATCATGGGCGAAAGGAACAAGACTACAAATGCAGTGATACTCAATCTTTCCAGACAGGGCGAGAACAACTGGACTGTAACGCTTCTTTCCCCGGACTGCGGCATTTTTTATGCAACCCTCTATGGCGGTCCCAAAAGCAAACTGCGCTCACTTGTGCAGAAATTCAACATAGGTCAGCTTTTTTACTACGATGACAGTCAGAGAAACCTGAGGAAAATATCTGACTTTGACGTTGCAGCCTATCACCCTACATTCAGTACGGACATATACAAAATTTGGGCGGCAAACCTCGGGGCGGAACTGGTCATAAAAACAAAGGCAGCAGGAGACTGGGAAAACACATATACACTTCTGTGTGCATTCCTCAATGGAATAGATGCGTGTGATGAAAAAGGAGCAAGGCTTGGAACCATACGCTTTTTGTGGAGGTACCTTAAGCTGCTTGGCATACAGCCGGATACCTCTTACTGTGTCTCATGCTCATCTCCGCTTTCCGAATCCCACTATTTCCCCGCCATGAACGGATTTCTGTGCACGGACTGCATTTCCTCATACACTCAGTCAAAGGAAAACATGAACCAGGCTCTTCCAATCTCAAAAAACGCAATCGGATACCTTACGGCCATCAACGAGCAGACACCCGGGAAAGTCAGGGCAATGACAATATCAGCAAACGATGCCTACGACTTAAAAAAACTTGTATACATTCTGGCAGAACAGGCAGCAGGAAGCAGGCTAAAGACCCTGGAGAGCGGCTCACTTATTCTTTGATGCAGCATCTGGCTCAAATGCAAAATCCACTGTAAAGAAGTCAGGGCTGACAGGCTCTGAATTAAGCCTTATCTCCCAATGCAGGTGAGGTCCGGTTGCAAGTCCTGTTGAACCGCTTTTTGCAATCAAAGACCCGGCTTGAACCATATCACCTGGTTTCACAAGCATTTCGCTCAAATGATAGTAAAGGCTGTAAAGACCCGGCAGATGCTCTATCACTATGCTCCAGCCAGTTGAGTTACGCCAGCCTGCAAGAACCACTTTTCCCTTTGCACATGCAGACACATTCTTTCCCTCTGCGGTCCGGAAATCAATTCCGTTATGCATGGAAGTTGATGATCCTCCGCTTACATAGGCATAGACACGCCTGTCTCCGAAAAACGATGTGCGGTAATCTGAATCAATCGGCTTGACAAAAGCATTTGTCTGGTATACGGCATCTTTATTCACAGTTGCAAGAATCTCATTCAGGTTCTGGATCTGATCCATGCGCTGCTTTGAGTTGTCGGTTTTTATCGCGGTATTCCTGTCATCAAGCTCTATAGTCTCGGAGATGAAAGTCTTGTTCATTATGGCAAACGGAAGTTTCTGAACATCGCTCTTTTTTCCGTCTATCGAATAGGAAAGCTCAAGATAGCAAGAGGAACTTGATGTCCACCATGTTGAAAGAGGAAGCCCTGTGAGCATCGTGACTGAACCAGATGGAAGTTTCGTATTCGTCGTAGGAATAAAATAAAAATCAGATTTTCTTGAGGACTTGCCGTTTACATAAAGATTAAGTTTTGCCTTTATATCCTGGTTTTCTCCAGAATTCCCTGAAAGCGGGCTTATTTCAAGACGCACAAAGACAGCGTCACCACTGTAGGCAATGCTGTTGTATTGAATTGAAATCTTTGAGTCCTGATCGTAAAATGTCACTTCCTCTGCAAAGACACATAATGCCGAAAAAATGAACGCAAGAGCAAAAACAGTTTTTCTTATAGAACGATAAATGCTTTTCATAAAAATACTACCTCGATTTCCTCATGTCCTTCAGCACAAGCTGTGCCGTCTCCATGCCGTTAAATACATTCCTCTCCACATGAAAGAGTATGTCTATGTCATCGCCGACCTCAAAGTCACGGTGAAGCCGCTCGCCCTCATTCCAGAAAAGGCACGGCCATTTATGCTTACCTGTATCAATTATCACCTTTAGATGCTGCTTCTCTCCCTTGCCCATAATCATGGCATCTACCACAGGAACATTCCTTGACATGAAAAGAAGCTGCTCGTTTTTTTCTCCAAACGGCTCAAATAAATCCTCAATTGCAAGAAGATCCGGAGTAAGATATTGCAGAGGAATTTCCGCATCCACCTCATAGATTCCGTCATTAGAGTTCTCCAGCTGAATCCCCTGTGCAAGCTCCTTTAGCCTGGACTCGAATTCAGGAAGCCGGGACCTTCCAAAACTGAAGCCTGCCGCCGCGTCATGTCCTCCGTGATTTATGAAAAGGTCAGCAATTTTGTCAAGGAAAGCCGTAGCAGAGAATCCCCTGCAAGAACGCATGGAACCT
>JAGADS010000367.1 GCA_017613485.1 Treponema sp. | reverse complement strand
GGGACTTCCATTCGTAGGAAAAAACGCCTTTGCTCACAAGGCTGGAATGCATATAGACGCAGTGCTAAAAAATCCTGTGGCCTACGAGCATATCGCCCCAGACGCAGTTGGAAACGAAAGGGTCTTCCTCATGAGCGAGGTTGCAGGCCGTGCAATGATAATCGAAAAGATCAACAAGTTTGATCCTTCAATCAAAAAGTCAGATCCTGTTGTTGCAGACATAATCAAGGAAGTAAAGGAAAAAGAGCATCAGGGTTACCAGTACGAGGGAGCAGACGCAAGTTTTGATCTTCTGGTACGTAAAGCCATCGGAAAATACCAGCCGTTCTTCAAGCTGCATTATTACAAGACAAGTGGAGAAATCCCACTTATAGAGGACGGCCTTTATTCTTTTGCACAGGTAAAGATTGCGGTTGATGATCACATAGAAATTGCCGCAGGAGAAGGAAATGGTCCTGTAAATGCATTGGACAACGCTTTGCGCTCAGCATTAAAGACATTTTATCCGTCTGTAACACAAATACGCCTTACAGACTACAAGGTACGTGTTCTTGATGGAAAAAGTGCAACCGCCAGCCGTGTACGTGTCTTAATCGAAAGCTCTGACGGAAATGACCGCTGGAGTACAATAGGTGTAAGCTGTGACGTTGTTGAGGCCTCATGGATGGCACTTGTTGATTCATTTGAATACAAGCTCATTAAGGACATTGAGCATAAATATCAGAAATTAATTTAACCATAGGAGTTTGAAATGGAAAAAAATATTGCACTGATTCCGGGGGATGGAATCGGACCAGACGTTGTTGCAGAAGGTGTAAAGGTTCTTGATGCCGTTGCAAAGAAATTCGGACACAAGTGGAACTATACCACAGTCATTGCAGGTGGAGCCGCCATCGACAAGTGGGGAAAACCTCTTCCACAGGACCAGCTTGATATATGTCTTAACAGTGACGCCGTTCTTCTTGGTGCCGTTGGAGGACCAAAGTGGGACGATGTTGCCCCGGAAATCCGCCCGGAAAAGGCACTTCTTGGTCTCCGCGGTGGAATGAAAGTATATGCAAACCTTCGCCCTGCAGTAATGTGGAAACAGCTCAAGGCCGCATGTCCGCTAAAGGATGAGATCGTAGGAGAAGGACTTGATATCCTTGTTGTACGCGAGCTTACCGGTGGAATCTACTTTGGTGACAGGGGAACATCAGAGGACGGAAAGACTGCATGGGACACAGAAAAATACACATGGCCTGAGATCGAGCGCATTGTAAGGATGGGATTTGAATTTGCAAGGAACCGCAAGAAGCATCTTACAGTAGTTGACAAGGCAAACATCCTTAACTCAAGCCGTCTCTGGAGAAAGGTAGCCGAGACAGTCCACGCAGAATACCAGGACGTAACCCTTGATTTCCTGTACATAGACAATGCCGCCATGCAGATGGTACGTGCTCCAAGACAGTTCGACGTAATCGCCACAAGCAACATGTTCGGTGACATTCTTACAGACGAGGCCTCCCAGGTAACAGGCTCAATCGGAATGCTTGCATCTGCCTCCCTAGGAGACGGAAAAGGCCCAGGCCTGTACGAGCCGATCCACGGTTCAGCCCCGGACATAGCAGGAAAAGATCTTGCAAACCCGCTTGCCACAATCCTTTCCGCAGCAATGCTCCTACGCTACAGCTTCAATCTTGAGACAGAAGCCAAGGCAATAGAAGAAGCCGTGAACGCAGTCCTGGACGACGGCTGGAGAACCGGAGACATAGCAGGCAAAGACCTCCAGACAGTAAAAGAAGCCGGCAAACTCGTAGGCACCAAAAAAATGGGCGAGCTCGTTGTTGAATATCTTAACAGGTAAACTTCCCTTTCCTTTGTTCTATGATTAAGGTAAAAATAATAGGACCTTATATATGGCACAGAGGAAGTACTGTAATGTAGTAGTTTTTATAAAATGATTGCGAAAATGTGCGTAATCGGGGTCCTGCACCGCAACAACATCTGCACAAGCGAAGCGCGGAAGCCGTTGTTGTGGGGTGGGTTCCCGATGGGAGCACATTTTTTTAATTTTTTATCAAGATTTCTTAAAGGACTTTTAGTACTTCCTCTTTTTTATCTCTAGGTTCTAGTATTCTACTGGGTAGCAGTCAAACCCTGCTGCCCTTAGTTTTTTCCCCATTGTACCGTCTTTATTCTCGTCAACCACAACGATATAGTATGTTGTACCAGATGCACGTGTCTCTGTGTAGCTGTATCCGGTAAATCCCTTTGCCTTTAAATCCTTGATGAGCGTATCTGCATTTTCCTTGTTTCTGAAAAGACCCAGCTGCTCACGGACTTTTTTTTCTGTTTTTGCGGAGCTTGTAGATGTCTCTGTCTTTGCAGAGCCTGTCGTTGTAGTGACAGTTGTTTTGGTGGTGGTTGTAGTAGTCGTAGTTGTTGTAGAAGCTGTTGTTTTGCCGGAAGATGCACTTGAGAAGGAATTTGTGGATGTTACCTCTGCTTCTGAGACCGCACGCGGAACAAAATACCAGAAAGGCACGGAAAGGACATTCACACTCCCTTTTACGATACCTGCCTCAGGACTGTTGGGAAACTGTTTTTTTACTTCCTCTCCATACTGGCCTGAGCCTGTTATGTACCAGAGTGTAAGAAGAACTGCAGGACGTACGCTTTTCATGTACTCGCTCTCGGCATACGCTTTTAAGGTGGCTACAGAACCTGCTGTCTCCGCGACATTCTTTGCACGGCACAGATCAGCCCATACAGAATACAGTTTTACGTGTGCAAGTATAGTCTGGTTTTTGGATGAACGCACGGAACTGTTAAGATAGCTTTCAGCGGTGGAATAATCTCCGCAATTCAGGCTGCACCTTACGGCATCAATTACAATCTGCTCGGTTGTTACCTTGGGCATTCCCTTTGCATCCCCTGCGGCAATTCCAGCTGCCTTTGCATAAGATGAGGATGCCTCATCATAAAGGCCTGTCAATTCCTCCAGCGTGCCGACAAAATAATAAAGCGAGCGTTTGTCTGCGTCACTTGCGGCATTTTTTATGGAAGAATGAATGTATGAAATTGAGTCGTCAATAGAAGCCTTTTGCATTGCCTGGGATTTTATCTCCTGGGCAGTTGAAAGGGCAAAAAGAGGTGAGCTGACACAAAATAAAGCAAATCCCAAAAACAGTCTAGAAAGTCTCATAGATATATTTTCGGCAAAAAAAAGAAGCCCATTAAAACTATGAATTTGAGATATCCCAAAAGCAGTATATGTCATTGCCGGACTCGATACGGCAATCTATAGAAATATAACAATATGGATTATCGGATCAAGTCCGATAATGACAATTTTAGAATTTTTGAAACACCACCTATTATACAGGGTCGTCCTGTGCTTCTTCCCTTTCATCATTATTTACGGGAACAGTAATCACATCCGTGTCATTTGAAGTGTGAATCGGGGGTATGGTTGAAGCAGGCTTATCCTCTACCTTTTTTGAGGCTTTTGCCTTTTTCTCTTCCTTTTTTTCTTCCCTGCTCTTTTTCTTTATGAATGTAAACGGAAGCGTAACAAGAACACCCACCACAAAGGAACCTATTATAGTCGCAGCAACCGGAATATCCTTGAAGGTATGAAAAAGCCACACGTCACATTTATTCGTCAAATTGAATCCAGTGAAAATGGCTACAAAAACTGCAAGTATAACGGCACCAATCAACTTTATGGGCATAGATTCCTCCTAACTTTATCGATTATACATCGAAAAAAATCTTTTTACAATACGAATGACGCAAGCTGTTGCTTGCTAAATCAAACAAGGGTCCCCTTGAATGTGTTTCCGTTCAGGGAATCAAGATGGACATTGACAAATTTTCCTATAAGCGACGGGTATGCCTTGAACGCCACACGCTGGTTCTGCTCGGTTTTGCCAAGAAGCTCGGTTTTGTCGTCCCGGCTCACTATGTCGGCAAGGACTTTTATCGTGGAACCTACTCTCTTTGCCATCTGCTCCGTCGTTATCTCAAGCTGAAGGTCTATCACCTTCTGAAGCCTCTCCTTCTTTACCTCAAGGGGAATCTGACCGGGGAATTCCGCGGCTGGAGTTCCCTCACGCACATTATAGTAGTACATGAATGCAGATTCAAATTTCACAGTCCTCATAAGCGAGAGCACTTCTTCAAAATCCTCTTCCGTTTCTTCGGGAAAGCCAATCATGATGTCGGTAGAAAGAGCAAGCCCCGGAAGCTTTGCATAGAGTTTCTCAACAAGCTCAATATACTGCTCGCGGGTGTAACGCCGGTTCATTCGCTTTAGAAGCCTTGAGGAACCATGCTGTACAGGAAGATGAATACCCCTGCACAACCTTGGGTCAGATGCAAGGACATCAATCAGCTCGTCAGAAAAAAACTTGGGATGCGGAGACTCAAAGCGTATCCATTCAATCGGGGAAGATGTTTTGTCCAGGTGGGAAAGTATTGACCTTAGCAAGGCAGAAAAATCCCTTCCGTCCTCAGCCTTATATGAGTTCACCGTCTGTCCCAGAAGAGTGACTTCCTTTACTCCCCTTTCTCCAAGCACGTCAATCTCATGCAGAATTCCTTCCACCGGGCGTGAGACCTCCCTTCCGCGCACATGAGGAACAATGCAGTAAGTGCAGAACATGTTGCATCCGTTCATGATCGGAATGAAGGTAGAAAATGCCCCCTCCTCATAGGAAGTTTCCGCAAACTGATAGACAGGCTCTTCGTCAAGGTCAACAGGCTCATCACCGTTTTCCACCGCCGTAATTATGTCACCGAATTTGTTCTTAGAATATGTCCCCACAACATAATCGATTACAGGCCATTCAGTCTTGAAAGTATGCAAAAGACGCTCTGCCATGCATCCCATTACGACAAGAGTAAGCGGAACAGGTCCGTCCTTTACGTATTCAACTGCCTTTTCCATGGAGCGGGTCTTGGCATCAGGCTCACAGTTACGGACCTTCTTTAGACCTGAATAAAAACCAAGCCGTCCATAAATGCGGGTCTCAGCAGAAGCACGGACAGAACATGTGTTGATTATCACCATATCCGCAGTAAAACAATCCTCTGCCTTTTTCCATCCGCGTGAAATCAAAATCTGCTCAAGAGAAGCGGACTCAGCAATGTTCATCTCGCATCCATAGGTCTCAAAAAAATATGTCATCTCTTTTCCTCTGGGTACAGGCAGTCGGATGATGTGCAGGCATAGGCGTTGTGATTGTGTATGCTCTCAAAATTCTCACATTCCACGCTGAACCATGTAAACGGCTTATCACACTTGTCAAAATTCTTAAGGCCAAGGCATACCTCACGCACGACATCCTCTACAAAACGCGGGTTATCATAGGCATGTTCCGTGACCCATTTTTCATCAGGGCGCTTTAAGATGCTGTAAAGAGAACAGGATGCACAGCTTTCTATCAATTCAATCACATCCTCAATCCAGAAAAGACTTGTGTTCTGCAATTTGACAGTTACGATTCCCCTCTGATTATGCGCTCCGTATTCTGATATCGCCTTGGAGCATGGACATACCGTTGTGACTGGAACTGAAACCGTTACGTAAAAATTCTGGCCTTTCCCGCTTACCTCTCCCTCATACGAGCAAGTATACTCCATTATGCTTTCTGAATCCGAGACTGGCGCCTTTTTTGTCATGAAGAAAGGAAACTCCATCGTACCGAATGCACGTTCTGCCGAAAGTGACTCCCTTATATCCTCAAGCATCATCAGGAACTGCTTCATGCCAAGGTCTCTGTGATGCCTGTGGAAATTCTCTATAAAGCGTGACATGTGGGTTCCCTTGTAGTCATGTGGCAGGTTTACAAAGAGGTTTACGGTTGCACTTGTCTGCTGCTTGCCGTTCAATTTGTCAAGGACCAGGACAGGATACCTGAGCCCCTTTACCCCGACCTTTTTAAGCGGAATCTCACGTGTATCCGGTGTACTCTGAATGTCAATCAACTCTATTCTCCTGTTGTTTTTAAAAAATCTGACGGTGTAAGGACAGAAACTGGTGAGAAACTGTAATCTTTTGTATTTCTGGTAATAATTAGCTTTACACCGGCTCTTTTGGCACAAAAAGCCTGTACAGCATCTTCAAAATCGTTCATCGGAGAATCAAAAGCCTGTTTTATCTGTTTTTTTGAAACAGGGAGTATTTTGAATTT
>JAGADS010000366.1 GCA_017613485.1 Treponema sp. | reverse complement strand
CCCTTTGCAAGAATGATAGTTGCCTTTACAACCTGACCGCGTACAGGATCAGGAGCTGCAGTTACGGCACATTCAACAACTGCCGGATGCTGCATAAGAACTGATTCAACTTCGAAAGTACCGATGCGGTACCCCGAACATTTGATTACGTCATCATTACGTCCTGTGAACCAGAAATATCCGTCTTCATCACGCCATGCGTTATCAGATGTATGATAGTAGCCGTCGTGCATAACAGACTTAGTCTTTGCAGGATCTCCAAAGTATTCCATGAACAGGCCCGGGAAGTTTCCATTAGACATATCAACTACGATTTCTCCAACTTCACCGTCCTCTACTTCGTTTCCTTCTTCATCAATCAAAGTGACGTTGTAGTATGGAGCAGGCTTTCCGAGGCTGCCTGGTTTTATCGGTTCATTTCCAAAATTCAAAAGTGACAGGGTGGTTTCTGTCTGACCAAAGCCTTCATGGATTTCTTTTCCTGTGATTTCCTTCCACTTGTTGAAAACTTCCTCGCTTAAAGGCTCACCTGCTGTCGACCAATGTAGACAAGTTGAGAAATCATATTTAGTCAAATCCTCCTGAATCAGGAAGCGGTAGATTGTAGGAGGTGCACAGAAGGAAGTGATATGATGTTTTTCAATCTGCTTGATAAGATCAATTGGCTTGAATTTATCATGATAGTCGTAAATGAATACGGCACATTCGGCAATCCACTGACCATAAAGCTTACCCCACACTGCCTTACCCCAGCCTGTGTCGGCTACTGTAAGGTGGAGTCCGCCTTTTTGAACCTGCTGCCAGTACGAGGCTGTAACAATGTGTCCGAGCGGATACAGATAGTTATGAGAAACAAGCTTTGGATGACTTGTAGTTCCTGAGGTAAAATATGCCAGGGAAATGTCATTATTTTTGCTGATATCTTCGCGCTTAAGCGAATGGAAATCTTCCAGAGCTGCATCACTAACTGATTTACAGCCTTCTGTAAAATCAAGCCAGGTCGGGTGCTTTGTCTTGAATTCCTGGCTCATACCCTTATCAATTCCAAAAGGTGGAACTGCTACAAGAGTTTTAAGGGACGGGCATTCCTTTTGAGCCTCTTCGATGTAAGTGAAAAGCTCACGGTGATCTACGGCAACTACGGCTTTGATAAAAGCGGCATTACAGCGGAAAATAATGTCTTCTTTTGTAAGCATATGAGTTGCCGGAATTACGCTTGCTCCGATTTTGTGAAGAGCAACAATCGAAATCCAGAACTCATAACGGCGCTGTAAAATCAGCATGACAAAGTCTCCGCGCTTGATTCCGATGCTGCGGAAATAGGCGGCGGCCTTGTCTGTCCGTTCCTTGAGCTCTCCAAAGCTCATGCGGAGCTCTTCATTGTTGTCGTTGCACCAGATGAATGCGGTTGCATCCGGTGTGCGCCGGGCAAGAACATCAACTACGTCATAGCCGAAGTTGAAGTTTGCCGGTATTTTTATTTTATAATTTGCAAAAAAGTCGTTGTAATCTACAAACTCTGTCTTTTCAAGAAAATCTTCTAACATAAATTAATATCCTTAACACGTCATCCCGAACTTGTTTCGGAATCTTTTTAATAGATGCTGAAACAAGTTCAGCATGACGTTATTATTCTAAATTATGATTGCAAGGAACTTAGCTTTCTGATTATTTAATGCCTGCATTCCATGTTGTTTTGTTGCATCAAAATAAACAGAATCCCCTTCTTCGAGAATCATTTCTTTTCCGTCTACAACAAGCTTCATTGAGCCTTCAATCATGTATTCAAACTCATGGCCCGGGTGAGAATTGAAATGAATCTCACGTGTTTCTTCGGGTGTAATAGATACGATAAACGGATCTGCCTTTCTGTTCTGGAAGCCGGCTGCTAACGCCTGATATTTATAATCGCTTCGGCGGTCAACAGAAAGTCCCTTGTCCTTTTTAGTCAGGCAGTAAGAATGCATGTGAGGTTCTTTGCCGGAGATAAGGGTACCAAGGTCAATTCCGTACTTTTTAGACATTGACTGAAGAATTCCAACAGGAATGTCAACAGTGCCGGTCTCGTATTTTTTGTACTGTTCTATCGAAATGCCGCATACACCCGCAGCTTCTTCTACAGACACGTCCATAATTTCACGCAGACCGATTAATCGGTCTGCTACTGCCTTTATCTCCTCGTTCATAATTTTTCACTCCTGTACTTTGTGGATATTTTATATTATATAATTTTCTGCGTTTATTCAATATAATTTGTTTAATATTACTAAATTTTTTTAATATTTTTAAAGTTTTGTTATCTCAAGGCCTTCGCTCTCTAATTGCATTGCCTTGTTCCTTTATGCAATTTCTTTATTTTTTTGTTTAATTGTTTGTGATTTTATGCTATAATACTAGTATTAAATAATATTGAAGGTAAAAATAATTGAATGTTCTAATCGTTGATGATGAAAAAATCTTAATGCTTCATTTACAAAAGCTGGTTTCAGAATTACTGCCGGATGCAGAGATAAAAGCATTAACCTCAAGTGATGAAGCAATTATCTACTCTAACGATAACCGCATAGACATTGCCTTTTTAGATATCAGGATGATGGGTATCTCTGGTGTTGAGCTTGCCTCTATCCTCCGCGAAAATTATCCGAAAGTAAACATT
>JAGADS010000365.1 GCA_017613485.1 Treponema sp. | reverse complement strand
TGGACGTATGCACTATCAGGGATTCCCAACTTCTAACCACTACGGTGCTACAGCAGACGGTCTTGTAATTGCATACCGTGCTGGTGCAAAGCTCCTCTATCAGGATTCATTGCAGTATCACCCGACTGGAGCCGCTTATCCGACACAGATTCTTGGAAAGCTTGTTACAGAAAAGGTTCGCTCACTTGGTGCTAAGCTTATCAATAAGGACGGTGAGGTTTATATCCACCCGCTTGAGACACGCGACGTAAACGCTTCCGGTATTATCCGCGAGGTTCGTGAAGGCCGTGGTGTAAAGAATGACGTACAGGATGCAGTATGGCTTGATACTCCGATGATCGATATGATTCACGGAGAAGGAACAATCCTTAAGTCAATTCCTGCCATGTACAACATGTTCATCAAGTACGGCATCGACATCAGAAAGGAACCGATTCTTGTTTATCCTACACTCCACTATCAGAACGGTGGCGTAGAGATCGACAAGACATGCCACACAAATGTCGCAAACCTTCTTGTTGCAGGTGAGGCATCCGGTGGTGTCCACGGTACAAACCGCCTTATGGGTAACTCACTCCTCGACGTTGTTGTATTCGGACGTGAGGCAGGTATCGAGGCAGGAAAGATGTTCAAGAACATTTCCCTAAGCGACAAGCTCAACCTTGATCATGTTAAGGCATTCGAGAAAGAGCGCGAGGCAGCAGGCATCAAGGGTGACGCAATATCACCAAAGATCCTTCCACGCTATACACACGGCAACAAGGAATTTGAGAAGGAGATTCCTGGGGCCAGTCGGTAAGGGGTTTTTCAAAAGAGGTTTTGTCATTGCCGTGCACGACACGGCAATCTATAAATGCTTATATGCGAAAACTCTGTCGATATAATCGTTTAAATATTTTCATAGCCGGCAATTCTTTTTGGATTTGCTGGCTTTTTTATATTTTTATTGTATATCAAAGCTGGTAATTATGAATAAAAAATGCGCAATTAAGAATTGAAAAATTCCTAATTACGCATTACGAATTATATTTTTACTCGTCCCAGCTCCAGTCCCAGTGCATTGCTATCTCACCTTCATCCTCGTTGTAGAGTTTCCAGCTATTGCCATTTGATCTATCTCCTGCTGTAATTGTGCTGCTTTCCGCGTGGGCATTCTTTACTCCGTTTCCAGCTGCAGACCATGAGCATTTCCATGTATCCGTATCCTTGTTGTAGGTGAAATTCGCAGTAACGGTTCCCAGATGATCGTCCGGAGAGCCCCTGTCATATTCAATGGCGTTCCATTTAATTGTAAATGACAGGTCCTTTGCCCTGCTTACCTCCACAGTATAGACCTTGGTTGTACTACCGAATTTTGAGGGAGGAGTATTCATCTTGTAAGTCTTCTGATCCCCGAAAGCATAGTACTTGTCATCATCATCATCGAATTCCTTTCTTTCTGGCTCAGTAATGTTGAGTGCGGAAAGATCCAGGATTCCGCCTCCGCCGCTGAATGACCAGTAGTACTCAGGGTCGCATCCGCCATCCTGGTCTTTTACGGCTTCTACATAGTGGGCATAGAATTTTAGGGTTCCTTTTTCAGACGCTCCCGTCTTTGTGGAAGTCTGACTAGAGGCAAGACATCGGGATTTGAATGTACCTGCATTTGAACTGTGTGCATAGGCGTACAGAGCAAAGCAATAATCTGTGTGTGCGGCAAGCATCAGAGAATATGCACCCTTTGAAAGATCTGCCGGATCAAGTTTCAGGTAGAAGGCTCCCAGGCTATCCAATCCGGAACTTTGAGTTCGTGCACTTGTCGCATTGCCTAAAGTAAGTTCCGGCGGTGTGGTAAGAGAAGAAGCCTTAACACCATACAGCACATAACCTCCGTCGGTCGTTGCCTCCGCCCTCATGTCGGCATAGGAGTCCCATGTAAATGAGGTAAGTCCTCCTCCAAAGGGCTGTGATGTTGCCTCGAAATTACTCAGGAGTTTAAATTCTGAATTGACTGTTATCTCATAGACTTTTCTAGTTGTGCCGTCGGGTGCAATACACTCAATCTCAACTTTGTTTTCGCCTACGTTCAATTCTATCGGCGTAAATCTGTCAAAATCGGAATAATCAGAGCCAGGTTTTCTGGTGGTATTTCTGTACTTTACTGTTGACAGAGAAAGCTTGGGCACAATGTCAAGGAAAATGCGGTCGTTCAAACCGCTTAATGTTGCCTTATCATTTGTAAAAGTAAAGCTCTGCAAAGAATTTGTGGCTCCTGTCGCAGAATATCTCGTCATTATAAGACTTGTGTCATTCTTGGCGAATGGAACCATAGGGTCACTGTCACGCTTATTGGAATCAGCAGAATAGTCAAGCCTGTTTATGGGATTACCATTATTATCAAGATCTCCGTCTCCGTCTGAGTCCTTAAGAACTGGGCTTGTGTAGACTTTTTTCGTGGTGCCGTTATACTTACCATCCAGTCCTATATCAGCCTTATACCAGCCGTAGATTTCCTCGTAGTCTGTAAGACCGTCTCCGTCCGTATCTGGAGTACTGTCGTCTGTTCCGTAAATCAGCTCCTCGTTAAGAGGCACACCGTCTCCGTCCCTGTCCACTGTATAGATGATGGAAATCTCATCACCGGCGTTTATCTTGATGTCTGCAAAATTCCATTTATCCGCTGTGTCGCTCATGAACGGAAGATAAGCCATTCCCATCCGTCTTCCATTAACAGTGTATTTATGGCTTATGAACCAGACTCCGTCTTTTGCAGAAGCCTGATTCTCAACACCATCTATTGATTTTAAGAATTTATTTCCGCCAGCTTCCTCAAGAACATAGTCCGTGCCTTCGCGATAATTGAGTATGTTGTCGAACACCCACTTCAAGTCCATTTCTGTATATTTATCCTGCCACGTTGTAGCATTTGCATTGAATCGGTTTTTTACGGCGACATTGTATGTCTCAGGTTTTCTTGCACCCTCAAGTCCGCTTCCCCAGTCGATGTAGAGTGCAGCTGTCTGAGCCTTGACCTTAGTCATTGCCTCGGTAAAGTCCCTTCCCTCAAGTGCAATAGAATAACCTGAGACAATCAGCTCCATTCCGGTGGACCACTTTAAAAGCTCCTCCGTTTCTGCAAGAGTAAGGTCTGACTTTACGTTGAAAGTTCCGCTTGTTCTTCCAGGACCAAGTGTTCCCACGTTGCTTAGTGTTTCCGTGAGAACAGGTACAGAGGCTTTACCATTATTGTTCGGTATGCGGTTAAGGGATACTGTCGCACCCTTTACCTCATAAGCTATGTTGCTTGGATTCTTGAACCTGCATTGGAATACTATCTTTCCTCCATTTACAGATCTTCCTGTCTCTGTGCTGGTAGTCTTTGAGTTTGACCATGACTTTGACCAGCCGGAACTTGAGTCCCTTGAGTAAGAAAAGCTGTCTCCCGTGGTAATGTTTCCGTTATATCCGAATTCAAGACCGGCTTCAGACTCGGTTCCTGATGTACTGACCTTCTGAGAGATTTTGAATCCTGCACTCCAACCGTGCGTTTCATCTCGTGACTTTGAGCTTGAGTTTGATATAGAAGAGCTTCCTTCTTCTGATGTGCTATAGTCGACTGATTCTGATGAGGATGAGCCTGAGCTTGTGGTATACTCATAGAAAATCTGAGGCTTACCTACAAATTCAATCTCCAGTTCCGGCATGTCGGCAATAAGCGGATTGAACATATTCGTGTTGTTGTTGTGAAGATATATTTCCTCTCCATCCTTAAAGCCGTCCCCGTCGGTATCTGGATTACTCGGATCGGTATGGTAGATTTCAAGCTCATCTCCGTCTGACAGGCCGTCATCATCGCTGTCCTTTCCAGGGTCACCATTTATACCTGTAATTGTCCAGAGAGCATAGAGAACTGTATTCTCTTCAAATCCACCGCTAATTGTTGCTCCATCATCATAGTCTTTTTCACGTGCCTTGGAATCTTTTGCCCACCCGACAAAATTGCTGCCTTCAAATGGTGGTTTAAGTCCAAGTGTCACCGCAGACATGAGTGTAACATTCTGCCCTCTTTGTGCTGTCTGAGTTGTCTTTTCTATTTTTCCACCGTTTGCAACATAGAGAATCGTGATGTCCGGGATCCACTTTGCATGGTATGTCTTGTTTCCGCTGCTTCCACGTGTAAGAAGGTACTGTGGTGAGCCTGTGAAATCTGCTGACTCGTACCATCCTGCAAAAGAATTGCCAGCTTTGGTGATTTTTTCCTCCGGGGGAAGAATGATTGTATCCGTATGTCTTGTGTAAGAGCCGGGTGCTGTATATCCGCTAGTAAAGGAGCCGCCCCCCAGATCATAGGTAATCTTGAATAGATTTCCCAAAGAATCAACTACGCATTCCGACTTGCTTGTAAGTCTATTCATTATGGAAGCGTACTCGCGGTATGTTCCAAGAAGCTGTGTCTTGGCTGCATCGGCATAGAATTTAAAAATCACGATGTAGTTTCCTGAAGGAATACTGTTCTCGCCATTCTTGATATACTCGATTTTTCCTCCAGACTGAATTGCCAGTTCCTCATCGTTGAATCCGGGAATCTTTGTCTCCTCGGTACTGTAAAGTCCTGCGGTTACCTTTCTAACATTAGAATCGTTGAACCTAAGCTTGATGTCAAGATTTCCCTTACCAGAAGTCATGTCACCCATTGTGGTAATGTGTGGAGTAAAGGAAAGTGAATTTGTTCCGTTTACGATCGTACATGTCTTTTGCTGAGTGAACATTGCACTGCTATTCATTGCAAGCAAGCTGAAAGTATAGGTTCCTGTCTTGAATGGAACAACAGAACCATTCATCTCCTGAATGCTTGTCCAGCTGCCTACAGTCTCATAGTCAACATCATTCCAATAGTACAGGGTGATGTAAGTCAAGCTTTCCTTATCAAATTCAGGAAGTGCCGTACGCATCTCGTCCTGTATGCTTACCCTGAGTGTAGCGCTGCCAGATTCAGAATCATCATATTGCGGTGCATATAAACCGGAGCAGGATGTAAAAAACAAAAGTGCCGTTGCAAATACAAGCTTAAAAATATCAAAAAGTCTTCTCATATCGTTTCTCCTCTTAAACCGCATATTACTGAATCTTGACTGAAACCTGATCTGACAGGACCATGAGTTCATCTTCAAGTCCTTCACTTGAAATCTTTACCAGACAGAAAATCATGTATGTATCGCCATTCGGAAGCTTTGTCTTATCTATAATCATGACATTGTCGTCAATGCTGATGCCGTCGTTATACCATTCGCAGTCAGAAAGAAGAAGTCCGTCGACGCGCCATATATATTCGTATTGATACCAGTCATCGACATTGGTTAATCTTGGAGTTACAGTAATTGTGCTTCCACTCTCGGATTTTTCCAGAGTTATTTTCGGTTCAGCAAATCCAGTTATGATTCCATCTCCTGCCGTCAGAGTCTTTATTCCAATATATTCTTCTGGAATAGTCAGACATATTGCCTCTGATTCCTTTATGTATCCTCCAAAACCCGGAATACCGCAAGCTCTCTTCCTGATGTAAAGAGCCCTGTTAGCCCCCACCTTTACTTCGTCCAGCGCAAACTCTCTGAAAGTTGCTCCGTTGTCTGTGGAATACTCATACTCCATATTATCATCGCTTTCTATGAATTTAACTCTCCCAAATGAGATTGTATCTATGTTGCGGGAAAGCTTGGAAAGCATATAAGTCTCATCCAAATCTGCATAACGTACAGTTGCAAAAACCTCTGCATTATCTGGCTCTGATTCAGCGTCAAACGTCACCAAGAAACTAAAGAACTTTGAGCCATCCCCGTCATTTGCCGTATAAAAGCTTTCTGGATCAACTGTTTCCCATGTGCAGTCCTCAGCGTTATAAGTCCGTCCAAGAGAGTCAGTCAGCGTTCCCCTGATTTTTGATGTGTCGAATGTCTCACCTACCTTGATGGTTCCATCGTAATACAAGGCGTAATCACAGATATGGTTGTGTACAAGGTCAATATCAGATACTTTGGCAGGCTTTTCTTCCTCGCCCATAGTCTGAACAATTTGAACGCGAAGCTCTTTTCCGATGTCTGTCTCGGTTATCCTGTATGTCTTTTCCGTGGCCCCCTCGATATCTGTCCATGTATTTCCATTGTCGTCTGAACTCTGCCACTGGTATGCAATGTTTCCTCCAGCAAGATTATTGGATGCGTCATAAAGATACGGACGGTATTGGCCGTATTCATATTTGATTTGAGCACTCTGTACCAGAACATCATTCTTACAGTCATAAGCGAGGCATAAGCTTCTTTCCAGCTGCTCACTGTTTGAACACCTTGGCCGTATGGAGTACGACACCTCTACAGTCTTACCTGCGTTTTCTGGAACTTCAAAGAAATTCCTCAAATTCTGAACAGTCCATCCGTTTGTGTTTTCTTCCAGCTCCTGTTCTGCAGCACTGCCATAGTTTTCGAACAGCTTGAATGTTTTGGTCACCGAAACAGAATTCTTATCGTAGTTCTTGAGCATAATCTCCGGCAGATCAAAGTCCCTGGCACCACCTGTAAAGACAGGAATCCTGTCAAGTTCCCTGGTACCCTCTGTCATAACAGGAACCTCCCATTCAATAATCGGCCAGTATTGAATTGAATCGGTTTTGTCCAAATATCCGTCCGCACTAAAATGAATGTCATAGCTTTTTCCGCCAAGGATACCGTCATGGAATGTAGTGTCCAGCACATATTCAATTTTTCCGTTTGCCGCAACACCCTGAACTGCAACACCATTACACACAGCAGTTATAACCGTACCGTCTTTTGCATTTGTGTCCGCCGTAAGCCTGCACTCAATTGAATTAAAGACCGGGTTATAGACCAGGTTATGCATCTTATCGTCTTCATTTTTTACATCAGAAAGAAAGTTACCGCATGAGACAAAAATGAAGGCAAATGCCGTCAATACCAGAATAGAATTTTTCCTCATAAAAAACCTCATAGAGCAATATTATACACTGGAAACACCAGAACCATTTTCATGTAATATATTAATTCCTGCCATCAAGAAAATCAGAGATATGCCATACAATACCGAGCTGCAAGCCCAGTTCCTGCTGAACTGCTGATTTTTCAAATGCAATTGTATAAATTGGATTTACCATGACCTCAAGATTCTTTGGAAGAATAAAACGAACCGATGGCGTTAGTAAAATTAGTGGATTCATGTAAACAGCGTCAAGCTCAGATCCATCCTCAGATTTTGGAAAATGAAAAACAAAACCGCAGCCCATTTCAGGAACCAATGCCATCTTGAACTTTTCTTTGTCTACTGTCGAAATCCTAAGGGAAAGCCCCGCGTCAATGAGCATGTCATTCAGACTGGAAAGAGGAGTATCTTCCTTAATAAAGGAATGGCTGTACCCCACAGTAAAGAGAAGCCCTATATGAATTTTTTCACCAAAGGGCTGCTGGTCTTCGGTAAAGGAATATTCAAGATCCGCACCGCCACCAACATTTGCAGTTGAATAATGTGAGTAATCTCCAAGCGGAAACATTCCTGATGTATGTAAACCGACCGAGAAACCTTGTGGCTGGATTTGTGCAAAGACAGGAAGGGCAAAAAGAAAACAAAGTGCCGCCAAAACTAGTTTTTTCATAATACGTTCATTCTCCTCATAAAAAAATTCATCAAACCAATCCGATATTTTTTCACAATTTTGACTGAACTAAATTTCTTAAAGTAATTATAAAATATCAGAAAAAAAAAAAAAAGTCAACGCATTTTTATTAAGATTGCCAAATCGAGTCCGGCAATGACAGGAAGAGAAATTATTTACAATGAACTTTTTTATAACTTGTTTACATCCTTTATGAAACGTACCATTCCTTTTGGAATTCCATATTCTTTTTTCATATTTGTTTTTCCAAGTGGAATCTTCTTGTTTTTGCCGTGATAGTCGCTTCCTGCAGTTACATAGAGTCCAAAATATTCTGCAAGGGACAGCATGTGCTTTATGTGATTCGCATTGAATTCTGAATAAAATGCCTCGAGCCCCTTTAGTCCATATCCGGCAAGGCGTTCACAGCGCGGTTTCATTTTTTCCTCCGAAACCCTTTCACTTCCGTCACCATAGAATGGATGGGCTAAAACCGGGATTCCATTGGATTCGAGTATTGCCTTTATAACTTCCTCGGGATTAAAGTATTCACTTGGAATATGTATTTTGTTCAGATATTTATCTATTGCCTCATCCTTGCTTTGTGCATAACCATATTTTACCATCAGGTTTCCAAGATGAGGTTTTCCGGGATTGTCCAGCTCGTGAAGTTTTTTAATCTCTTCCTCTGGAAAAGTAAATCCGTATCTGGATTTAAGTTCCTCTATCCTTCCATCAAGTTTATTCAGGCGGTATGAATGTCCCAAAGAAAAAAGAGCGTTAATCGGATCAGACTCAAGATCATATCCGTATCCCAGAATGTGGTATTTTCCCTTGTAATCACGGCAGGAGAATTCCACACCGGTAATAAACTCAGGATCTCCGTCCTTAAGATTGTCCCTGATGATCCTGCATCCTTTTGAGGCATCATGGTCGGTAAGCGAAAACAACTGGATTCCAGAAGCCTTTACATAAGAAAGTATTTCCAGTGGACTGTCGGTTCCATCGGAGACGGTGCTGTGTATGTGAAGGTCAAGATTCAACGGAGTATTCATTTTTCCTCTCTGTCAAAAAGCTTTTTCCGCAATGTAAGGATGTTTTGTCCGTCACGGTATTCATAGGAAACTTCATCCATCATCTTTTTGTTCATAAAGATTCCAAGCCCGCCTATCTCTCTTTCTTCTGCGGGGAGAGTAATGTCCGGGTCTTTTTTCTCCAGCGGATTAAACGGCTTTCCCCTGTCCGAGAAAACTATGGTAAGGATTGTTTTATCTTCGTTAAGCTTTGCATTTACAGAAACATTTCCTTTGCCTGGAGCGTAAGCGTAGTTTGCTATGTTTACAAAGATTTCTTCTGTGGACACATCTATTTCCATCAGTTTTTTTTGCTTGCACGGGATTCCCTCAATTTTGTTTCTTATATATGAAAGTACTTCCGGCAGCCTGACCGATTCAGCTTCTATTTCAAGGGGATCTTTTGTAAACACCAGCGTGTCAGTTTTTTCAAGGAGCTCAAGAAGATTTTTTTTCCACAATTCTATTTCTTTTCTGCCATCCTCAGTCTCCAGGCCTTTTCTCCTTATTGAACGGCGTATCATGCGTGTATAGCCTATGACTCTTGCCTTATCCAATACCTCTTTGATTTTACAGTCATCATCCGTGCCAAGATACAAAGACAATGCCTTGTGCAGGAACAGTCTTGAGGTCTCATAATCAAATCCAAGAAAGCGCCTTATCACATCGTGATCATATTCTCCATATCCGATGAAAGAGTTGAACATGGATGCAAGCTCAAAAACAGGATGACCTACTGCAAGTGTATCCATATCAATCAGTATTACCTCATCCCCCTGAAGCTCCAGATTCTTTGTATGGAAGTCACCATGAATCATGTGGTCGTCATGCGGAACTGAATCAATCAATTGAATGAGTTTTTTCACGGATGCTTCTGGAAGATAGTCTTTCATGAAATTCGCCCAGTTCAATGCGGTTTCCTTAATGTCCGGGAGCTTACCAACTGGCACCAGAGTACTGTGGATTTTCTTTAGCATCTTGACATATTCACCGACACACCAGTCAAGCTTGTCAGGCTCTGCAGAAAGAATGCTGGAAAAAGAACGTGCATTCAATAGCTCAAATACAGAACCGTAAGTATTTTCCACTTGAACCACATCATAAGATATGGCAGTGGGTATGCCCAGTACCAAAGCAAGCCTTGCAACTTCCCTCTCGTGCTGTATGTCACAGAGTGCATCTGGATTACTGTAAACCTTAACGACATTATCCTGATCAATGCGGTAGATGATTCCGTTTGCACCCCGTCCTATTTCCTCAGCACCCTCAATCGAAATCCTGCGGTATGCCTTTTCGATTTTCATCATGTCGGTAAATCCTGTCATGGCAAAAACATCATAAACATCAGGACAGACATTGGAAATCTCTATATCGGGGTTAGTTTTCTTTAAGTGAAGCAATACCCTTAGTCCTGCGCTGGAAATATATTCAAGCCTGGATGCGTCAACATGAACGACCATGCCTTTTTTTCCCTCTGTAAGCTCCAGATACTCTGATTCCATCTGAGCTGCATTGTTTGAGTCAATTCTTCCCTGCAAAACCAGCTCTATTATTCCGCCTTCAATTTTTCCAGAAAACTCTTTCATACCTTTTCCCCTTCTGTAACTTTACTGTTTTCATTTCCCTTATACTCAAAGCAAAGCATGGTCATGTCGTCAAACTGCTCTGCACCGTTTACAAAATGATTTACCTGCTCCTGTAAGTGCTCCAAAAGAAGCTTGGGTGAATCCTGATGATTTTTATTCAATAAGCATATCATCCGCTCCATTCCCAGCATCTTTCTATTGGAATCAGATGCCTCCGGTACTCCGTCTGTATACAGAAATAGTTTTGAGCCTTTCTGTAATTGAATCTCATAATCATTATATTTCATCCCGGACATTCCACCGATAACCAAACCGTGTCTGTCTTTCAGGAACTCAAACGGACCGTCTGGATGCTTTATCACGGGGTATTCATGTCCTGCATTGCAGGCGGTAATCTTTCCTGAGGAAATCTCCAGTATGCCGAGCCATACACTTACAAACATTTCCTCTCGGTTATTGGAGCATATCAGCTCATTTGTGCTTTCCAATATTTCTGCTGGGCTTTGCTTCATCATCGCATTGTTTGCGAGAATGATTTTTGATGCCATCATGAACAATGCCGCAGGTATTCCCTTTCCTGAAACATCAGCCATTACCATGCAAAGGTGATTGTCGTCTATCAAAAAATAGTCATAGAAATCACCGCCAACTTCACGTGCAGGAGTCATGGTCGCATAAATATCAAATTCATGGCGGTTGGGAAACGGTGGATAAATATTTGGAAGCATGTCTGCCTGTATGCGTGTTGCAAGAGACAGTTCCGTGCTTATTCTCTCTTTTTCTGCTGTGACCTGTTTTAGATTCACCTCATATTCGGTCAAATCCTTTTCCATGTCTGCCATCACCAGACTAAGGTTTTCTATTTCATTTCCAGTGTGCACTACAGCCTTGCTGAAATGACTTGTAATAAGGTTTCCTGTCTTTCTGTCATCCACATACATTGACGCGGCTTTTGCAATCTTGTTGATCGGAGTCACTATGGATTTTTTCATCCTGAGTCCGTTGATTATTCCCATTATGTTCACGATTACAAACAGAATTATGAAGTAACGAAGGACAAATTTCTTTATGCCGAGCCACAGGGTATCATAAGAAATATCAGAAAAAACAAAGGCTACTATGTCTCCGCTCTTACCGTAAACCGGCCACGCACTTGTACAAAGCCATCCGTACTGCTCTGTCTTTGCAATGTCATAGAGCATTCCCTCTCCATTCCATTTCATGAATTTCTTTATTCCCTCTGACCTTACTTTATCCCATTGACCGGGATGCAGTTTTTCCTCTGTTCTGTCGGGATCAGCAATATATACCATTGCAGAGGTTTTCTCATCATACATGGCAAGATATAGTGCATCAACATCAGTTTTTACACCGGTATTCGTTGTTCCAAAGTCTCCCAGGATAGAAAGCATCACCGGATACGAAGGATCAGATTCCAGATACTTAAAGCGTTCAATATACTCATTGCTTCTGTTCTGAAGCCGCTCTTCCTCTGTCTGATTCAGGTAAGCCTCCATCACTTTATTTGCAAAAGGCTCAAGGTCAACATACCTTTGCAATAATACACCTGCATTCCTGGACATGTTGAATGAAGTTGAGATATATTGTTTTGTGATTGCCTCGCTGTAAAGTCCTATTCCGAGAATCAGCGTGATGATTCCAAATAAAAAAGAGCCTATTATAGTTATATGATATACACGGGCAGAAAGTGATGAATGTTTCCTTTCCAGATCATTCATCTCACGGATGTTTTTAATCTTCCGCATCTAATTCTCCTGCAATTCTATTTTAAACGTGAGCTATCCTTCCAGAGACTTGGAGATTCTTTCGCCTACTATTGAATTCTCTGTGGCATAGCGTTGTATCATGGCTATTGCAATCTGGATGTCCATGAGGATTCCTTCAAGTCCGTTTGCCCTTTCTGTTACGGCACCTGTAAAGCCTGAGATTTTTTCCAATGACGATTTTTGTACCTGGATTTTCTCTGCAACAGTGTCAACCATGCCCGAATTGTTTTCCGACTCGTTCACTATGCTGTTAAGTGATTCCATTATGCTCTGAACACCACTGTTAATCTCCGAGATTCCCGAAAGCATATCTTCTATTGAGTTAAGGGTTGTCCGCATGTCGGTGGCACTTTTTTCCATGTACTGAGCAAAGCGTGATACTGCGTCTGTGGCGTTTTTTACGACAGTCAGGTTGTTCTTGAGGTTCTCCGATATTTTTGATGCGCTGTTGTTTGTCTCCTCGGAAAGCTTCCTGATTTCCTGTGCGATTACGCTGAAGCCCTTTCCATAGGTTCCTGCATGAGCCGCCTCTATTGAAGCATTCATGGCAAGAAGTCCTGTCTGGCTTGAGATGTCGTCAATCGTGTTTACAAAAGAAGCTATGCCCTCTGATGATTCCTTTACGTTATTCACCTGCTGAACGATTTCTCCAAGAAGCTGTCTCTGTGACTCAAGAGAAGATACTATGCCGTCCATGTCTGCTTTTTGTGAGGAGGCGATTTTGTTCAGGCTGTCTATGTTGGCAGACATCTGCTTCATTTCCGTTGATGTGCGTGAAATTGAGTCCGCCTGTGTCTGCACCGATGTACGCATGTTCACTGCCTGCTCTGCAATTTCTTCGCCTGAATTCTTTACGGCGCTTGTCTCGCTGCTTAATGTGTTTGACTCGTGGATCATGTAGCGAGAGAAGTCCTCTACCTTGGAAAGACTTGTTGATGCACTCTCGGCATATTCCATGAGCTGCTGGCCTATGTTCAATCCCTCATCAGATTCCTTTACGACATTTAGTATTTTATTCAGGTGTCCCTTAATCTGATTTTCACTCTCCTCTGCTTTGGATGTAATCTTCCAGTCAAGAAGGCTGTTCAGCATTATAAGGAGATTGCAGAAAATCAGGGCAATAGTATTTACGACAGCCGCAACCCAAAACGCTCTTACACTTATTGCGACAAGGCCTTTATAATCCAGAACCATCGCCCCAATCCACATTATAAGCTCAATATGAAAAAAATGC
>JAGADS010000364.1 GCA_017613485.1 Treponema sp. | reverse complement strand
TTTTGCGTAGATTTTTTGCCCTGGCCCCCTTCAAACCACACTACACGGATTTTAGATTCTGTGGTATAATGTTTTCATGGACGCGGAAGAAGTCATAAAAACGCTTACAGATTATTTTTCTCAAATCGCCGACATAGACACGGTACTTTTGTTCGGTTCATTTGCAAAAGGCTGTTATACGGAGCGCAGCGACATCGACATTGCGATTCATAGTGACAAAACCCTTGATTATGAAAGGCTTGCAACAATTCAGACAGACCTTGCTCTTTTGACACATCATGAAATCGACCTTGCAGATTTATCCAAGGCAAAAGGATTTTTTTTATATCAGATTATGACGACGGGCATAAAAATAAAAATATCAAGAACGGTTTTTGTAAAATACCTTTCCCTGGCACTCGGCTTCAAGGAAGATTTTCTCCCCACCATTGAATACATGCAGAGAGAAAAAATCAGGAGATTTATAAATGGATAAGGAACTTCTTAAAACAAAGCTGGAAGCATTGATCCGTTGTATTCATAGAATCAAAGATCAGAATATTTCCAAACTTGAAGAACTTGAACAGAATATCGACAAGCAGGAAATAATCATTTTGAATCTTCAGCGGGCTGTTCAACTTTGTGTAGATGTTGGAAACCATATTCTGCTTGATTACAACACACAAACGCCTTCAACTATGGCAGACACATTTAAATATCTTGCAGAAAATTTGCTGATTTCCAAAGAAAATGCAGAACAATTAAGTCATGCGGTTGGCTTTAGGAACATCGCAGTCCACCAATATGAGGATATTGACTGCAAGATTGTTCTTTCCATTATAACACAGCATCTGGAAGACTTTAAAACTTTTGCCGCTTCTATTGAAAAACTGATTTAACCGGCAAGTTTTTTATTCCAAATCAATTTTCTTCTTGCCCCAGGCGGGGATCAGGCGCTGCAAATCCTTGGACACAAGCATCTTGGCAAAAAGCTCCTGGCTTTGATCAAAAACTCTGGACAAAGAAATCTGCTCGTCTGCCGTGAAATGCCCCAACACATAATCTGCCACCTGACCGTTAGATGGCTTTCCCACACCAAAGCGAAGCCGCCAGAAATCTGCTGTTCCAAGTGTTGCCTTGGCAGAACGCAAGCCGTTGTGACCTCCAAGACCACCGCTCCACTTAAGGCTCACAGTTCCAAGAGGAAGCTCAATCTCATCATGCACGATAAGGATGTCGGATGCAGGAATCTTGTAAAAATGACTTGCCTCGATTATTGCATCTCCGCTCAAGTTCATGTATGTAAGCGGCTTAAGGAAATAGATTTTCTTCGGGGCCTCATCCGGAATCGGAAGCTGACCGTTGTCCCTTGCCTTCAACACTCCCCTTTCAACAAAAGCGCGTACAAGGGCATCAGTATCCCAGCTGTAAAAATCCCCCTTGAATTTATTCTGCCATGAGATCTGTCCGGCACAACACAAGGACTCCTCAAACATCCACGCTACATTATGCCTGGTCCTCTCATACTCCTTTCCATAATTTCCCAAAAACGCAATCAACTGTATCATACTGTTCCTTCCAATGGGAACCAGTATATCAGATTATATCTTTTTACTCCACAGCAGGTCCATGGAATGGAGGACGGACAAAAGGGTTACACCGACATCCCCGAAGACGGCCATCCACATGCTGCCAAAGCCAAGGGCACATACCACCATGATTGCAAGCTTTATTCCAAGGGCAAAGAATACATTCTGCCATACTGTTCGCATTGTTTTACGGCTCAGCTTTATCGCACCCGCAACCTTATACGGCTTGTCATCCATTACAACAACGTCAGCCGCTTCTATTGCCGCATCGCTTCCCATGGCACCCATTGCAATTCCTACATCCGCACGAGTCAGCACAGGAGCATCATTGATTCCGTCGCCTACAAAAATCAACTGCTCCTTTTTATCCTGACTTTCCAGAAGCTCCTCTATACGTGAAACCTTGTCTCCCGGAAGCAGCTCAGAATACACCTTGTCCATGCCGAGTTTCCTGCCCATGTCGTCCGCAACCTCTTTTCTGTCACCGGTGAGCAGAACAGCCTGCCTTACACCCAGGGACTTGAGCTCAGAAATTGTCCTGGCAGAGTCATCCTTTTCCACATCACTGATTACGATATGTCCCATGTACTGACCGTCCAGCGCAACATGAACAACAGTTCCCGCATCATTTTGAGCACAAGGCTTGAATCCCGCGACATTCTCTTTTTCCATCAGCTTGAGGTTTCCCGCAAGAACTGTTTTTCCTTCTATCTGACACTTTATTCCATGACCGCTTATTTCCTGTGTATTCTCAAGGACAAGTGAATTGCATTTCTCACAGCTATGAACTTTCTTGAGTGATTTTGATATCGGGTGAGTTGAATAATATTCAGCATGTGTCGCAATCGCAACCAGCTCCTCCCTGCCCATGATTTTCTCATCAACAGGATGAACGTCCGTAACCTCAAACACACCAAGCGTCAATGTTCCGGTTTTATCAAAGACCGCAGTCCCTGTTCGTGCAAGCTGCTCGATGTAATTTGAACCTTTTACAAGTATTCCGTTTTTCGAGGCGAGACCTATTCCCGCAAAGAAAGAAAGAGGAACAGAAATGACAAGTGCACAAGGACATGACACAACCAGAATCTCAAGGGCCCGGTAAATCCATGTCTTCCACATTGTGTCCGTCGGAGAACCCATTGCCATCATTATCAGAGGAGGGACAATCGCAACCGCAAGTGCAATCAGGCATACAACCGGCGTGTAATAGCGAGCAAACCTTTTAATGAATTTCTGTGTCTTAGCTTTCTTACCCTGGGCATTCTCCACCATCTCAAGCACACGGCTCACGGTACTTTCACCGAACAGCTTTGTCACCTTTATCTCAAGAACACCGTCCTTATTCACGAATCCGCCAAGAACAGGAT
>JAGADS010000045.1 GCA_017613485.1 Treponema sp. | reverse complement strand
GCGGTAATCCAGGTACTCAAGGAAAAGGGAATTGAACCTTCCGCCGTAATGGGATTCAGTCTTGGAGAATTTCCTGCCCTGTATGCAGCAGGAGTCCTTTCTTTTGAGGATGTCATAAAGGTTGTACGCCAGCGCGGACTTATAATGCAGAAAGTATGCGATGAGATAGCAGAGCAGAATCAGGGGAAAGCACCGGGAATGAGTGCAATACTCGGTCTTCCGCCGGAAAAGGTAAAGGAGATTGTATCTTCGATTCCAGATGCCTATGCCGCAAACATGAACAGCTCGGTTCAGACAGTCATAAGCGGAACATTCGATGCACTTGAAAAAGCTGAGGCCGCCGCAAAGGAAGCTGGTGCCAGACGTGCAGTACGCCTTGCAGTCGCAGGTCCATTCCATTCACCGCTCATGCAGAAAGCCGCAGATGAATTTGAAAAAGCAATCGAAGGCATTCAGTTTGCAGACCCCAAGATCACCTTGTTCAGCAACGTAACAGGAGCACAGGCAACATCTGGTCAAGAGATAAAGAAAAATGCAGTGCTTCATCTTACACACAGCGTTTTGTGGACAGATGAGGAGGCATGCCTTTCTGAGCTTATCCAGAAGGGAGACAGCTGGACAATACTTGAGCCGGGACCTGGAAAAGTTCTCTCTGGATTATGGAGTCAGACAGAGTTTGGAAAGACACTTCCATCAACACCGGTAAACACAGTTGAATCAATATCACAGTTTTAATTTCAGGATAAAACAGGAGATAATATGAAATTACTTGAGAATAAAAAGGCACTTGTAACAGGATCCTCACGCGGAATCGGACGCAAAATCGCAGAGGTATTTTTAAAGGAAGGCGCAGAGGTCTGGGGAATGTGCACAAAAGAGTCAGCAGGAAAAGCAGAGCTTGAATCCCTTGCAAAGGAAAACTCAACCTCATTCCACGAGTTCTATGCAGATGCAGGAAACAGCGAGTCTTTGACAAAGGCAGTTCAGGATGTTCTTGCTCAGTCCGGCGGATTTGACGTTCTTGTAAACAATGCGGGAATCACACGCGACACACTTTCGTTCAGGATGAAAAAAGAAGACTGGGATGCTGTCATTGCAGTAAACCTTACAGCGGCATTCCTCGTTGGACAGATAATAAGCTCAGACATGATAAGGAAAAGAAGCGGCTCTATCATCAACATGACATCAATCGTAGGACTTCATGGTGGAGCAGGTCAGGTCAACTACGCGGCAAGCAAGGGTGGTCTTGTTGGTTACAGCAAGTCACTGGCAAAAGAGACAGGCGGCCGTGGAGTAAGGGTAAACTGCATTGCCCCTGGATTCATCGACACAGACATGACACAGGCAGTAAAGGAAGATATTCGCAATGCATGGATTGAGCAGATTCCTCTTAAGAGGGCAGGCAAACCGGAAGATGTTGCAAATGCGGCACTTTTCCTTGCATCAGATTTAAGTTCATATATCACCGGACAGGTTCTTGGTGTAGACGGCGGCATGGGCTGCTGATTATAAATAAGGGAGAAAGAAAAAATGCGCAGAGTAGTAGTAACAGGATTAGGATGTGTTTCACCAGTCGGAAATACTGTTGAAGAGACATGGAATGCAATCACAGAAGGAAAGAGCGGAATCGCAACCATAACCCGCTATGACAACACACCTTTTAAAGTAAAGTATGCCGCCGAGGTAAAGAATTTCGAGGCAGACAAATACATGGATCCAAAGGCAGCACGCAAGATGGCAAACTTCTCCAAGTATGCAGTCGCAGCCGCTAAGATGGCACTTGAGGATGCAAACCTGATTGACAACAAGGAGGTCCTGGACAAGGCTTCTATTTTCCTTGGTGTAGGTATCGGTGGTTTTGAAGTAACAGAAGCTGGAATGAAAAGCTATTTTGAGACAAACCAGACACGCATTCCTCCGATGACAGTTCCTATGCTCATCCCTAACGAGGGTGCCGCAAACATCAGCATTGCATTCGGAATCCACGGTGCCACACATACAATCGCAACAGCATGTGCATCCGGTACAGACGCAATCGGAGACGCACTTGACAACATCCGCTGTGGACGCAGTGATGTGGTTCTCTCTGGTGGAGCTGAATGTACGCAGAACGGTTTCGCAAACCTTGGATTCGCAGTTCTTCAGGCATTGAGCTCAAAGTGGGTTGACGCACCGGAGAAATCAAGCCGTCCGTTTGACAAGCAGAGGGATGGTTTTGTTATGGGAGAAGGAAGCACGATTCTTGTTCTTGAGGAATACGAGCACGCTAAGGCACGTGGCGCACACATCTATGCAGAGATTGCAGGTTACGGCGGATCTTGCGACGGATATCACCTTACAGCACCAAACCCAGACGGAATCATCGGCGGACGCTGCATGACACTTGCAATGAAGGACGCAGGCATCACACCAGAGCAGGTCCAGTACTACAACGCACACGGAACCTCAACTCACTTGAACGATGCAGGCGAGACAAAGATGCTCCACATGTCATTCGGTGAGGCAGCAAAGAAGCTCCACATCTCATCAACAAAGAGCATGACAGGTCACTGTCTTGGAAACGCAGGCTCTCTTGAGGCACTCGTATGCATTAAGGCAATCGAGAACGGTTTCATTCCACCGACAATCAATCTTGATGAGGTTGACGTGGAGGGCGGATGTGACCTTGACTACACACCGAACAAGGGAATCTACACAAACGTTGATGTAGCAATGAGTGCTAACTTCGGATTCGGCGGTCACAACGGATGTCTGGTATTCAGGAAATTCCAGGCATAAGAAAACTGACTGAGAAAACTTGACGGAGAAAACCTATGGTAACCAATGATATAGAAAGCCTTTTGCCGCACAGAAAGCCGTTTCTGTTTGTTGACACAATCGAGAGCATAAGCGAGGAAGGCTGTACATGCACAAGAAAATTTACGGAAGAGGATTTTTTCTTTAAGGGCCACTTCCCCGAATATCCTGTCGTACCGGGTGTAATCCTGGTGGAGACAATGGCACAGGGTGGAGGAGCCGCCTTGAGCCATCAAAAGATGTTTGAGGAAGGAAGCCTGTTTTTCCTTGCCACAGTGGATAAAGTAAAATTCCGCCATCAGGTCCGTCCTGGTGACACAGTGCGTATGGAAATACAGAACCTGCGCTGCACCCCTAAGATGGTAAAGCAGAGCGGGAAGGCCTACGTAGGTGACACACTCTGCGCCGAAGCAGAATGGATGTGTCTTGTGGGGAAGAACTAATTCATAATTCATAATTCGTAATTGAAAGTGGTTCTGAAAAGGCCGCAAGTAAATTACGGATTATTTTTTTTATCAATTGACTTGATTTTCGTTCTGTGGGATAATGTGAGCACTTGATTATTTCATGGAGGAATAAAATGGTTGCATTAATAGTCGGTATAATTCTTATCGCATTCTGTGTATTTGCTTGTCTCCCTGCAGGAATCGGACTGGCATGGGGATATGATGTCGTGGCATTCTTAAAAGGATGTGCCCCTGTTTTCGCCGCATTCATCGGACTGATTGCCGTGTTCATCGGTTTTGCAGACATCAAGGACAAGAAGGAAGCAAAGAAAGAGGAAGCCGCCGCAAAGGCACTGGAAGAGAAACAGAAAAATAACGCTCAATAAATAAAGGTTACAAGCCCGGACCGTTCATTGTGTAGCGGTCTATTGAGGTGTCAAATGTAATGGTGATTCCTGCATAGGGCTTAATCAATAAAAGCTGGTTTCCTGCAAGATCTGCGTTCTGGGAATAAAGCCTGAACGGACTGTACTGGAATCTTGTACCTACACACAGTGCAAGTGATACTGCTTCATCTGCAAAAGGCTCATACTGATAGTGTGCGTCAAGGGAAAATCCCAGCCATACAGTAGAAACAGGATCTGCGGAAACAGTTGAGTCCTTTATCATATCATAAGTGAACACAGTTCCAAGACCGAATCTGAAAGAGCTTTCCTCATTCAACTCAAGGCGTGTACCGAAACCGAGTCCGAAATCAGCCAGAAACTGAAAATTATTCTTGATGTCTGTAGTGCCGTAAGAAATTGAGACAGGACGGTAAAAACCATACCATCGGTCCTGAGGGTACATATAACCGCCAAGGTTCAGTGACATAAGGGTAGATTCAGAGACACCCGTACGAATGGCCAGATCAGAGCCGATTCCGACATCAAACTGAGCAAAACAGGACAATGCAGGCAAAAGAGAAAAAATAAGAACAGCAAAAAGTTTTTTCATCGCTTACTCCCGTTTTAGTATCGGCATTTCTGGACAAAATGCTTAGACCTCTTTTACCAGCTCCTTGCCAGAAAGCCATTCCCACAAATCCTCTCCTTCCTCCGAGACACATTCATCATTGAAAAGATAAATCCATGACCAGTGCCCGAAATACTCCCCGAATGAATTGTGAACGTCATCAAACAGGCTCATGCGTACCTGAGAGCTGCCGTTCAACTCGATATAACGCCGTACAGTCGGAATAATATGCTTCTGGGGGTCCACCGTCACGTCATTTTTAGCCGCAACAAACCAAAGCGGCACTTTTCCCAGGGCTTTTATGTCCTCATCACTGAGCCATGAATCACTGTATGCCTCGCACACAGGATATCCCGCCGCAAAAAAGTCCGGGTAATTCAAGATCATGTTGATTGTCATGTAACCGCCGTTGGAGCATCCTCCGATGTATATGCGGTTCACGTCTATATCCTGATGCTTTGAGATAAAGGCATCGATTATTTTCTTGCATGAACGGGTGTATTTTGAGACATGGGTAGGGGCATTTTCCTCTGTAATATCGTAATACCTGTCAGCGTACTGCATCCAGACTGTAGGGTTCTGCGGACACAGGACATAAGCCCCGTCAAAATACTCCTGAATCTTCTGGCTTACAAGTGCAGTAACCTTGTTTCCAAGAAGTGCAATCACCGGATCATCACTTCCCTCACCTGCTCCGTGAAGCCACACGATAAGCGGATGTTTCTTACCGTCAGATGGAGGACACCATGATGCGGCAGTCAATTCGTTTCCTGTCTTGATTATGTCAAACTGCTGGGCTTCCTTGCTGTACCAGTCGCTGCATTCAGTTATAGGAGACGGAAGTTTGGGGTGCTCTATCTTGAAGTCGAATTTTTTCTTCCACTCGTTGTGCTCTGTAGTCGGGTTATAGGCAAAGGGATTTGTCTCGTCCATGGTCGGCTTGTAGTCAAAAGTAAGGAGAATGTGATCTGCATTGACGCTTTCACCCTCATCATCTTCATCAACAGAAGGAACAGGATTACCGTCTATGTCACAGAGGGAGGCAGACTTAACTTCGACAGGCTTTGAGAAATACTCAATTTTTCCTTCCTGATTGTAACGCTCCGTGGAAACTTCAACAGAAAAAAGCTTTGGATCAAGATCTTCCTCAGCAAAACCAGCAAGGCTTTCACCGGGAGCAAGAATCATGCGGTCAACAGCAGGTCCCCAGTCACAGCCCTTTATGAGCAAAGTATATGAATAATCTTTTTCCTTAAGTTCATCGTAAACCTTTTTAATCGATTTTTTCTGCCAGATCCTTACGGCAAACATGATTCCAAGCATCAGGACACAAAATCCCACGGAAAGAATAATCTGAAGCATCGCTCCTCCAAAACAAATAAAAAATATAATATTAAAAATACAATATTTTGGGATAATATACAATCTAGAAAATGCTTCCCATCGGCATCTGTCCCAACCAAACGGCTTCCGCGCTACGCTTGTGCAGATGTTTGGCTGTGCCAGCTCCCGATTCCAGCATTTTCAAATTCCTGTTTTACCACACAATCTTTTCTTTGTTTTAGGTTCTCTATAGAGATAGAGTCTCCCCACCGCACAAATGCATTGCCGACCCGAACCCCACCTACATTACAGTGCTTTCTTAATATTATAATATATCAATCATTTTTTTTGAATCATTTATCATTTCTTTGTTTTGGATAGCCTAATAGGGGTAGGAAAACTAACCTATTTTCCTACTATACAATTCAACTATATTATATTATACTTTATGGACAGAGGTTTGAGAACATGAAGATTTCTACACGCGGACGATATGCATTACGTTTTATGATTGACCTGGCACAGCATGACAGCGGGGAATATACTGCACTAAAGGATATATCCGACAGGCAGGGAATCAGCATAAAGTATCTTGAGCAGATAACCTCACTCCTTAGCAAATTCGGGCTTTTGCAGAGTGTTCGCGGACCTCAGGGGGGCTATAAGCTTTCAAAACAGCCTTCACAATACACAGTGGCAGAAATACTCCGCATAACAGAGGGAGACCTGGCACCGGTTGCATGTCTTGCAATCTCTGAAAACACATGCCCCAAAAAAGAAGAATGTGCGACACTTCCGATGTGGCAGGGGCTTTACGATGTCATAACTAAATATCTTGAAAGCAAAACACTGGAAGACCTTGTTTCCCAGGCAAAATTCCAGACCGGAAGCGACTACTGCATTTAAAATACCAGTCTAAAATAAAAGCTTAACCTGAACACCCAGAGGCAGGGCACACAACTCAAGCACAGGGCCTCCGTTATCAGAAAGACGTTTTTTCGCATTTGGTTTCTCAAGGAAAGTATGGATGAAAGGAACACCCAGACCGCACAGGGTTCCTATTGCCGCACCCGCAAGAACATCGGTAAAGAAGTGGTTTCCGCTCAGCATGCGTAAGGCGGCGGTTCCAAATGCAAAGGCGTAGGAAGTTGCTACAACAGGAATCTTCCATGCGGAGTCAGGATAATAAGCACAGAAAACATAGCTCAGGAAAGAGGCTCCCATAAATGCATTGGCAGTGTGGCCGCTTGGCATCGAGAATTCAAAATCGTGGTATTCAATGGCTCCCTCATCATAACCGTCAAAATACATGTAGGGTCTGACCCGCTGAGCAAAAATCTTTGTAAAATCCTTTACAGCCTGAGTCAAAAGAAGAGCTTCCGCATACATCAGAGCAACTGTAATTCCATCCTGCTTGGGTAGATTGCTGAAAAGAAATTCCAGCCCGAACGTCGCAAGAGGAAACACAACCATGTCTAATGCACAGGTTATGGTGCCAGTCACGTCAAGGGCCTTGCTGTACGGCCTCATGCCCCACTGGTCAATCGCAGGAACATTTTCCCTGTTGTAGAGTGTTCCGTCAAAATCGGGGAAGTCCATGTTCGCCTTGAGTGCAAGAGCAGTAATGTACCCGCCCGCCGCACCAGCCGTAATGCCCGCATCAACCCAGAGGTTACGTCCAAAAGGAGATTCCTGGGTATATGAGATGCACCTCTCCTCATCAGTAATCGGACGCTTTAAGATTCCGTCTTCCTCAATAAAGATAATCCTCTGAGCAAAAACATTCATGCCGGAAAAAGCACACGCCAAAGTCAAGATAAAAAATAGTTTTCTAAGAAACCGATGCATAATGTCATTATCGGGCTTGACCCGATAATCTTTATTACTCGTACTGTACATATTTACAGATTGCCGGATCAAGTCCGGCAATGATATAATCTGTGTTTTCATACTATCCCCCTACTCAAGCTCGTACATCAAGATGGAGGCGGCCTGTGCCACATTAAGACTGTCAACCTGTTTTTCTCCGGCTGGAGGAATCAACACCAGATGATCGCAGTTCTGACGCACAACATCGCTAATGCCTTTCTCCTCGTTTCCTAAAATAAAGATGACTGGTTTTCCGCCTGCAAGCTTTTTTATGTCACGCGGGCTTTCCTTTCCGTCAAGTGCAGTTCCAAGCCTCAGCATTTTTCCTTCCATTGCAGAAAGCAAACGTGATATGAATTTGATTGAATATACGTTCACGTATTCCATTCCTCCCTCGGCAACACGATAGGAGCTGGTCGTAATCGAAGACTGGGCCTCATCAAGCGGAATCACAATGTTCCTGAGACCGAAAAAAGCGGCACTGCGGACAATGGCACCAAGGTTGTTTGCATTGCCTACCCTGTCCAGCACCACGGCATTCTCTCCATCCTGAATCCACCTGTCTGTGTCATCTGTTGTAAGCGGAGGAATGTGCGGAGTCTCAATCATCGCAACAACACCCTGATGATGAATTGAACCGCAAAGCCTTTCAAGCTCAACAGGATCCTTTACGACATTGTACGGCTTTTTTGCAGCGGCAAGTTTCTTGCACAGCCCCCCGAACAGAGGCGCACGCTCCTGAGTGAAATAAAACCTTGTAATGCGTTCAGGGCCGTTTTTCTCAAGCATTTTCACAGCCGCAAATCCACAGACCGCAAGCTCATCATTTTTCGTATTCTTCATACCACAAGTATAATTGAAGAATGTGAAGATTTCAATATGAGGGGAAACAGGAGGATAGATTTTACTTTATTTTACTCTGTAAAGGGTAAAACAAGTAAAACCGTTTTTTTCAAATTTTTTTACAAATTCTGTCATATTTATGATATAATCGTATAAGTACTATTTATCTATTAGCAAAGGACAACATAATGGCAGAATATAAAATAAACAATCATTGTTGGGAAAGCTATGGAAAAGACTGCTGAGAACAACCGTGTACAATCCAACTCTGTTAAAAAAGGTTATGCCAATTATAAACGATCAGAACTTTTAGCAATATTAAAGCCCATGCTTGGAAAACTTATAAATATAAGCACAGGCATTGAGGCAAATCTTTCAAAACATTCCATAGATAAAATGACAAGTGCTAAAGCCTTGGAAAAATCAAAGAAAAATGGCTTTTCGTTGACAGAGCATTTTGAACTTGCTGCAAAAATAAAGCCTCTCTATGAATCAGCAGTTCTTGTTGCAGATCATGGAAATTTAAAAAATCCTGATGATCCAAATATTGTTTCAATAAAACGATTTGTTGCAGCTGCAATATTAAACAGCGGAAAAAAGGCAGATGTTTTGATAACGGTAAAAGAAAGTATTGCAAACGGACACAGAATTTATTCAATAGAATTAGATGAGATAAATAAAGCCTCGGAAAGATTCCAAGGCTTGAGTGACGCGGCCGAAAAATCAGCGGACAGGGCAACTAAGACACCTCACGTCGATAGTTTGAGTATACCGCATTCTCCAAAAAAGTCAAGAGGAGTGAAATAAAACCTTGTAATGCGTTCAGGGCCGTTTTTCTCAAGCATTTTCACAGCCGCAAATCCACAGACCGCAAGCTCATCATTTTTCGTGTTCTTCATGCCACAAGTATAATTGAAGAATGTGAAGATTTCAATATGATGGTGGAATATGGCGCTATGCAGATAATCTACTTCAACTCATACATGATGTTCATAATGACACTGATTTCTTTTTTTCCAGTTGAAAATGGAGTCGATGAGTCTGATATGTCATTGTATACAGGAACGCCGTCCCATGTCTGAGAGATGGAATTTGAAGTGATACGCGACATGTATGACGGCAAGTTTCCGGATTGCTCTTCCATGATTAGAACTTTTCCAAGTTTCACCCCGGCAGCTTCAACCGATTCCCGCGCGATTGCCTTTGCGTTTTCAATTGCCAACGTCCTTGCCCTCTTTACGGCAGCAGGCTCATCCTCATAGTTGAAAGAAAGTGAATCAACTCCTGTGGCACCGTTTTGGATCGCAACGTCGATTATTCCGCCAGCCTTTTCAACATCTGCCACAGATACTTTTATCCGGTTGCTTACCCTGTACTCTCCGTAGACTTTCTCGTCATTCTTCCAATGATAATCCTGCGAAATCCCATAGTCATAAGTCTGGATGTCCTCGCTCGAAATGCCCTCGGAAGAAATAGCAGAGAGCACACGCTTCATCGTCTCCGCGTTTTCTGTCTGCGCGCTTTTTATATCGTCATTCCTCGTTATCACGGAAAGATTTACGGTGGCCTTGTCCGGGGTAACATACACGTTTCCCTTGCCACTCACAGTAATCGTCCTCATGTTGTGAATATCAACCTGCCCGCACGAAGAAAGTGATAGAGCCAGAACTGCCGCGATTAGAATTGATTTAGTCAAGTTTTTCATTTGTTCGCTCCGGTTTTATTTTCAGTTTATGGACATCCTTATTATATCATAAGCTGGTGAATTGATAAAGTTCCCTCATTTTCAACAACAAGTTCAGTTTTTTCAGTCGTTGCTTCCTCAAGTTTTATGTCGCCTTGCATTCCTTTTCCTTTACATGAAGAAATGAGAAATACTAGTTGCTTTTACTTTTTAGAAGCTCAACCATGTTTTTTATTACGGACAGTTCTTCTTTTTTTAAATCAGCCATATTCTGGGCGATTTTGAATACCTCTATAGGAAAAGGGCTCTTTTGCTGTATGGAAGATTCTGTTTTTTCCTCAAAGCCATTAACTAAAAACTCAACGCTTACGTCCAATGCCTTAGCAAGCTTTAAAGCCTTGTCCACGGGAGGCATGGAATTTTTTGTCTTAAGATAACTGCTGATAGTACCAGAATGAATATCTGTCAATGCGGCAAGCTGGACTGTTGTAAGGTTTTTGCAATACATTGCTTCTTTTAGATTCTCTTTAAAGCTCATTTTGATATTTTATAAAGATTTTGCTAATTTCATTTTTGAATTTGCAATATTTGATAGTTAATGATATAATTATCATATTTGATAGAATAATACTCTATAAGTAATTTTTTACTAGCAAGGAGGAAACGCAATGGGGTTTGAATTATGAAATATCTTGCGGAAGAGATGAATGTCTATACATATATCGTTCCTGCCTTTCCACTCAAGACAGGACAGAAAAGAGTATTTGAAGTCAATGGGTTGAATCAACCAGTTGATAAAGATTAATAAACATAACAAGGAGGATATGATATGAAAAAATTATGTTTACTTTTCTTGATTTTCACAATTTGCTGGACTTCATTTGCTGAGGAAAGCAGCAACAAGAAAAAGCGGGATGTCGGATATGGCAGTGGAGGACTTTTTTATTCAGTAGAATATGAAGAAAAAGATGATGCTGCTTACTTCATAATTGTAGTAACAACTCAAGACGGCTCCAAAGCTATAATGAAAATGTATTCAAAGGAACAAAAAGATGCAGTAAAACAATTGTTTAATAAGAAAAGCAAACCGGATGAATTATTGATGATAATGTCTGCCTATTCATCACTATGTGAAACTGAAGAGGAGACTGATGACATCATGATTGTTAGCTTGAATCTGGATGATTATGGCTCAAATAATTCAGCCTCGAATAATTCAAACTCAAATGATTCAGATTCACAGATACAATTCCGCTGATTTTTGTACATTGCATAACTAAGGAGGAATAAAAAACTATGGGATATATTTGCAGTGGCTGCGGGCACAAATCAAGCTCTGCTACAAGAGGAAGCTGTTCAAAAACAGAATCGGGACAACACGAATATATTGAGGAATCCAGCAACGGTTATATCTGCTCTGGATGCGGACACAAATCAAACAGTGCATCCCCCTCAAGCTGCAGTAAGACAAATTCCGGTTACCATGTATACATTGCCCAGCACAGTGGAAATTATGAATGCCAGTACTGCGGTCATTCTTCGGCATGGGCAACAGCTGGCTCTTGCAGAAAAAGCCCGACAGGCTATCACTGTTACGAGTAAATAATTCAGGGGCTGAGTCAATCGGCCCTGTTTTTTTTGAGGAATAAAATGAACACCGAAAATCATTTTCTTACCAAACTCAGGAGATTCGTGGATGGAGAGGCTGACACACCCTTCGAATACCTCATGCTGCTTGTGGTTATTGTCAATACGGTTGTCCTGGGACTGGAGACTTCACCATCGTTGGCCGCTGAACACGGAGATTTGTTCTTCCTAATCGATCAGATCTGTCTCTGGATTTTCATTGCAGAGCTTTTAATAAAGTTTGTGGCATTCAATAAAAATTTCTTTGGAGAAACCAGGGTTGATAAAGACGGTGAAAAATCCCTGCATGTAAACAAGTGGAATATCTTTGACCTGATAATCGTGCTGGTCTCATTATTCGTCTCCCTTCCTTTTTTTTGCAGTTTTCAGGGTGTTCAGGATTTTTAAGTCAGTCAAAATCATAAAGGGCATAAAATCGCTCCGTGTAATAAAAACCCTCAAGCTGGTAAACGGAATAACAAAGCTAAGGATAATCGTCAAGGCGGTAATCAAGGCAATTCCCAGCGTTTTGTGGACTTTCTGCCTGCTGATTATATTTGCCTATATTTATGCGATTATCGGCATCAACGTTTTCGGCGCAGACTTTCCAGAATACTTCGGTAATCTGGGAGACGCATTCCTTTCTCTTTTCAACCTGTCGTCATTTGATTCAACTGCCGTCATCAAGGTGTACTCATGGGCATGGATTTACTTTATCTCCTACAATTTTTTTGAAGCCTCAATAATCATGAACGTAATCGTAGGTGTCATCGTTGATTCTGTCAATTCAAGCCGCAAGGAAATTGAAAAAGAAGATAATGAGGAGGAAGGCAAGAAAGAGGTGACACTGGAAACCCTCTCAAAACAAATAGAGGAACTAAAGGCAGAAATAAAGGGAAAGAATTAGAATTTCCCCCTTTTCCATACTTGTTTTTACCTCCTTATTGTGGTAGATTAGGAATATGAGTATTCAGTACAAGATTGCTGAGGCCAAGTTGAATGGCACGGTTAAGAACGAATTATATGAATCCCTGGAAAAGCCGCAGAATCAGAATGATGTTCCGGAGTTTATCCATAACCACTTTGACGTGGAGAAGCTTGAATTCGGCGAGCACTGCATGTTCAGGATTTCACCGCATGACAATACATCTAAAACCGCCATCATGTTCATTACAGGAGGAGCTGGATTTTTACCGCCTGACGAGATGCATTTCAGGACAGCCGCCTCTCTCATAAAGAATACAGGTGCCACAGTGTTCATTCCGTTTTATCCGCTTGCACCAAAGGCAACAGTAAGAATCGCACTGCATTATCTTCAGAGGGCATGGTCAGAGATACTCAGGGACTATCTTGCACAGAACGTTACATTCTTCGGGGACGGAATAGGAGCAAATCTTGCACTGGGCCTGTGTAACCGCGTTAATCGCAAGCCCGGACATATCGTTGCAATCTCTCCTATGCCTGGAATCGGACAGGATGCATGGAAGGAGACATTGGAGCAGGAAGAGAAAAATGATCCCATGCTTTCAATGCAGATTGCAGACAAAATAGAGTCAGTATGGTACAGGAACATTCCTCAGGGAAGCGCAGACCGCGAAGTCCTGTGCATGTCATATAAAGGTTTTCCGCCGACATTTCTGGTCTACGGAAGCAAGGACATGTTCAGTAAGCCGACAGACGCGCTTGTCCAGAAAATTGGAGAGAACGGAAGCACTGTTCAGATACTCAAGAAGGAAATGTTCCACAGCTGGGCACTAAGGCAGAATCTTCCCGAGACAAAAAATGCAGTTAAACTGATTGCGGCCTTTATCGGCTCCTGAATGCACTTGGAGAAAGACCGTAAGTCCTGTGGAAAATCCGCGTAAAATATGCAGGATCAGAAAAGCCTGTGCTGAGCGAGATGTCCTTGATTGAACGTCCTGTCTCCAGAAGCATGTTCTTTGCCTCGGAAAGCCTGTAGGCGTTGACATAATCCCAAAGCTGCATTCCCATCTCCTTCTTGAAAATCCGCGAAAGATAGTCAGGGCTTGCATTGAGCCTGTGTGCCAGTTCATCACGTGTAAGCGAATTTGAATATGATGTGTTTATGTTAAGTATTGTCTGCTTTACAAGAGAGCCTGTTTTGGGTGGAAGAAGCCTTGCACCGTGTCCTGCTATTTTTTTAAGATGACTCTGAAAATCACCGTTTGATAAAATCGCGCTGTTACATAGAAGCATGTAGGGAATGACCAAAAGCTGATTGAAGTTTTTCAGGTAGGAAATGTTTTCCGCCACAAGAAGCACAGGCACTTTTGAAAGTTTTGGATTGTCACGCACACTCCTTATGTCCGCATCATAAATCGAATCAAGAACGATGATGTCCGGCATGAAACTGAAGAGAACCGTATCGATAAACGAAACAGAGGAAACAAGCTCTATCTCGAAGTCAGCAGAAAAAGCATGAATGGCATTGGAGTCCGAACCGACAATCAGGATATTTTTTCCCTGCATCAGTCAACCCATTTCACGCAGCCGTATGGTGTATCCTTGTAAGCCAAAAAGTCGCGGATCAGCTTCTCGCCCTCTGAGCTTATCTGAGAAAGTCTCTTGGCACCCTGACCTGCTGTCTGTACAAGAGGATCCACAAAGCGTTTCTTTACTTCAAGCGAGACACACCATGCATCCTCTATCGGAGCAAAAGTATGCATCACTGTCTTCATGTTCCTGAATGTCCTGTAGAGTCTTGAGAATTTCTTATCAAGGTAACGTGAGGCAAGTCCGTCAAATTTTGTTATCAGGTATTCCTCGTCCATGAACATAAGGTCACGCTCATCTATAAAGCCGCATTCCATCGCACGTGTAAGTACATCTGCCATAAGCTGCATCGCAACCTTGTCCTCGTTGTGCTGAAGAATCATGCTTGTCTTTAGGAATTTCCTGGTATACTCAAGCGCCCCTTCTGCGGAGATAAAACCAAGCTCCTGCTGCCCCACTTCATTTGCAAGCACACGGATCTGTGAATAGCTGCTTTCTATGTCAGACATTTCCCAGATACCGTCGAGTGCTGCCCCGGAAGGAAACATATACTCAAGGCGGTCTGCACTGAGCCCCGGAATGTTGTTATCCGCAACAGGATACTGATGATAGTCGTCAATCTCGTATTTGTAGATTCCCTGGCTGAACAAAAGCTCGCTTAAGAGAAGGTCATCGTTTATAATCTTCTTTGTCTGCTTTTCCGTGCTTTCCTGGGTCTCTGCATCTCCTTTCAGAAAGTCCACCACATGACTGAATGCCGGAGTCGCCGCATCATGCAGCAGCCCTGCTATAGTCTGCCTTTTGTCATGGGTAAAATTCCACACGATAAGGGCCACCCCTATGGAATGGTCAAGCCGTGAGTAATAAAACTGATTGTGAAAAAGCGGGGTCCAGTCGGTGCCGCACAAAAGTCCTACACCGGAAAGTCTCTGGAGTATCGGAAGCTGAATGTATTGATCCAGAAAATCCGGATAATCCTTGCACAGAATGTTATAATACTTCTGCCTGTCAAATTCCATGGGAACCTCCTTTTGATGCAGGAGTTTTTCGATATGACACGACTACTAGAAGCCGTTCTTGATCATACTCATGATAAAGTTGACATAAATGACGCAGAAAACAATTATCAGGATTATGCCCAGAACAAAGCTTACGATTGAACAGACGATTCCCGCTGTAGCCTGAGAATTCTTGTTTCCGCCGCGTTTTGAAAGGATTCCGAAAATTATACCGAGGACTCCCCAGGGTGTAAAGCCCAATACCAGCGAGATAATTCCGCAGATCATTGACACAAGTCCGAAATCGTTGCGTATTTCCGTAACGCTTCCACCTGCTGCAGAAGACTGAGACGGAGCATTTACCGGCACAACCTCTTTAACTTCCTCATGTGAAGTTACCTTCCACGGATCATCATTCATGTTTGTGTTTTCGTCTGACATAAAGGCCTCCTTTTTTTTATACCTGTCATTTAACAATTATCTGATATATTCTGTCCAGATCGTCTTTTGTAAAATAGTGAACCGTAATTGTTCCCTTGTCGTAGTCACCCTTCATCTGCACTTTTGTACCGAACGCATCACGGAATTTATTCTCTATGGCAACGTAATCAGGATCCCTCTTTTCAACTGCAATGGCGGGGGCTTCAATTTTAGTATCCTTTCCTGCACGGGAACCGTTGTTCAATTCCTGTGCCTGCTTTTCTGCCTCACGAACCGAAAGATCCTGCTTGATAATCCTCTTGAAAAGAACTGTCTGGTCTGCAGGGTTGATTACGCTCAAAAGGGCACGTGCATGTCCCGGACTAAGCGAACCGTCTGCAATGGCATTCTGGATTTCCTGCGGGAGCTTTAACAATCGGAGGCTGTTTGCCACTGCTGAACGGCTTTTTCCCACACGGGCTGCAAGATCCTCCTGAGTGATTCCCTCCATCTCCATAAGCTGACCGTAGGCAAGGGCTTCTTCTATCGGATTTAAGTCTGTCCTCTGAATGTTCTCGATGAGTGCAACCTCAAGCTTGCGGCTGTCTGAGTATTTCCTAAGCTGAACCGGAATTTTCTCCAGGCCTGCGGCTTTTGCTGCCCTGACACGGCGTTCACCTGCGATGATATAGAATGAGCCGTCACCAGCATCCTCAATTACAGGAGCCTGAACAACACCCTCACGGCGGACTGACTCAGTAAGCTCATTCAGTTTCTCCTCGTCAAAATAACGGCGGGGCTGATGCGGATTTGGCTTGAGTAAATTAGGATTAACCCACAGAGTACCGTTTTCGTCAGAAGAAAGACCATTTGGAAGAGAAAGTTTAGACTTTTCGCTGGTACCTGCGGGAGAAGAGATTGTGCTTATTCCTTCCACTTTGGTGTCCGACATAAGAGCGTCAAGACCCCTTCCTAATCCACTTGATTTAGCCACGGTTAATCACCTCTTCAGAGAGCTTTTCGTAACTCTTTGCACCTACACATACAGGGTCATAAAGACAAATAGGCTGACCATGAGAAGGAGCTTCGGAAAGCTTTATGTTACGCGGAATGATTGTATTGAAAACAACATCCTTGAAATAACTTTTTACCTGCATGACGACATCCTGTGCAAGACGTGTCCTACTGTCATACATCGTAAAGAAAATACCGCCGATTATGAGCTGGGGGTTAATGCTCTGCTGAACTTTCTTGACTGTCTGCAGAAGAAGCGTGATTCCCTCAAGTGCAAAATACTCACACTGCATAGGAACAAGAACTGCATCAGCTGCGGCAAGTCCGTTTAAGGTTAGGATTCCCAGAGACGGAGGGCAGTCAATCAGTATATAGTCATACAGAGGTCTTAGCGGATCAAGTGCCTTTTTAAGGAAGAACTCGCGGTTCTCCTGATCAACAAGCTCTATGGCCGCACCTGACAAATCAATCGATGCACTGATGGCATCAAGTCCCGGAACGGCAGAATGCTTAATCGCCTGAGAAGCTGTGGTTGTTCCCGCAATCAATTCATAGACTGTGGGCTTATCCTTGCTTACACCGACACCGCTGGACATATTGCCCTGACTGTCAAAGTCTACAAGAAGAACCTTTTTGCCTGCCTTTGCAATGTAGGCACCGATATTAATTGCGGAAGTTGTTTTTCCTACTCCGCCCTTCTGGTTAACAAAAACAAATACTTTACCCATGATAGTCCTATTTTATCATGTTTTTTAATTGAAGTATAGACTTTATTGAGTTTTTTTGAAAATTTAAAGTCCAGCCGCGTCCTGGCTCTCCTTTTGGAGCACTCCGTTCTTTTTCAAGTATGTGAACACGGAACCATCTCCCAGAAAGTGTGCTGAGCCTGCAAATATAAAGGTTTCGCCGCCTTCCTTAAGCCATGCCTTGATTTTTTCTGCCCATGCCTTGTTTCTCTGGGTCATAATGAGATTGTTGTATTCAATCATGAATTTCAGAGTATCAGCGTCCAGATTCTTCAAATCCTCTTCTTCCTCGGCGAAAATAATCTGTGTAAGAGTTTCTGCGTCTCCGTTCAGATATGCCCCGTACATTTTGACCAGGTACTCATCGCTCTGGGTAGGATCGATAATCTCGGCAAGCAATTCCTTAAGAAGGTAAAGCTGCTGGTCGTATGTTCCGTATCTCAGGATTTTAAGCTGATCATCCAATGTATCAAGCCCTTCCCATTTGCGGTCCTTTTTCTTGAGCATCTCCATCAGTGTGTTGTCAACTCCTTTTTCCGCAGTCAGCCCTGATTTAGTCCATTGAAGCGTACCCAGGGTATCCATGAGAACCCAAGGCTCAAAAATCTTAAGCACCGTAAAGTTCTGCACCCCGATTGCATTTACAATTACATTCACTTCATCTTCTGTAAGCTCTTTCTCAAGAGAACGGCCATGTGCTTTTAAGGCGCTTTCCATCATGATGGTCAGCATCTTCCTTTCTGTCTCCGCAAGGTCATCAGAACCAACTTCTGCTGCAATGCGGCTGGAATTCTCAAGATCATCCATGATTTCCTGCGGAAGTGGATAGAGCCTGTCATCTCCCATGTGGATTGTTCCCAAAATATGAACGCAGGAAGGTTTCCCCTTGCTGTCGGTCCCGCTCACAGTCCAGTACAATCCCTTCTGGGACTGCACCAGCTCTGCTTTAGGGCTTCCCGCACAGGAAACAAAGAGAAACAAAGAAACAAAAATAACTGTCATAAAAGAAAAAACTTTTTTCATAAACGACTCCCTCTTTTATATCTAAAGCGGTTAAATCCTGAACAGAAGATCCTCGTAGCTTGGGTAGGGCTTGTATTCCTCACCAAGAAGAGATTCTATCTGATCTGCAATTTCCCTTGTCTTTTCCATAAGTGGAATGACGTTCTTTGCATAGCTCTTTGCCTGGCTCATATAGTCCGCGCAGTCTATGGCCTTTGAATGCTTCTGGCGGAGCTTCTCTTCATCCTGTGCAAGCTCGTTTGTAAGACCGTTCAGCTTTACAAGGAGATCCTTTTCGGCTGTACATTCAATTCCGGGTAGAACTGCCTCAAGATTGATGGCGGTCTTGCTTACATCCTTCATGTACTTGAATGCGGCAGGGAGTATGTCCTTGTTTATCATCTCCAGCATGGTCTGCACTTCGATATTAAGTACACGGCAGTATTTCTCCAGCTTGATCTCGTAGTGACTTTCTATTTCTGTCTGGTTGTAGATTCCAAGCTCGGTGAACATCCTGATGTTTTTAGGATCAAGATAGTGCTCCATGGCATCAGGAAGAGTGCGAAGATTCAAAAGGCCCCGTTTTTCCGCTTCCTTAATCCAGCTCTCATCATAGCCGTTTCCGTTGAAAAGAATCCTCCAGTGTGCGTTCAACTCACGCTTAATCAACTCATTGAGTGCCTTCTGGAAATCCGGCTTACCCTCAAGCTCGTCTGCAAATGCCTTAAGCTCGTATGCCACAATTGCATCAAGGACTGTGTTAGGACCTGATATTGAGAGTGATGAACCCACAGACCTGAACTCAAAGCGGTTTCCTGTAAATGCAAAGGGAGACGTGCGGTTTCTGTCGGTTGAATCCTTTGGAATCGGTGGAAGTACATCAACACCCAGGGTCATCTTTTTCTTTGAGACTTTATCGTAATGGGTTCCGTTCTTTATTGACTCAAGGACTGCCTCAAGCTCTTCTCCCATGAAAATCGAAATGACAGCAGGAGGTGCCTCGTTTGCCCCAAGGCGGTGATCGTTACCGGCAGATGCCACAGATATGCGCAGTAAATCCTGGAATTCATCCACGGCCTTTACGATTGCAGTGACGAACAGGATGAACTGGGCATTCTTCTTTGGATTGTCACCCGGATCAAGAAGGTTTTCCCCTTCATTTGTTGCAAGGCTCCAGTTGTTGTGCTTTCCGCTTCCGTTGAGTCTTGCAAATGGCTTCTCGTGCAGAAGGCATACAAGTCCATGGCGGCGTGCGACTTTTTTCATAACCTCCATGGTAAGCTGGTTCTGGTCTGCGGCTATATTTGTCGTGGTAAAGATAGGTGCCATCTCGTGCTGTGCGGGGGCTACCTCGTTGTGCTCTGTCTTTGACGTGATTCCGTATTTCCACAGGGTTTCGTTCAAGTCCTCCATGTATTCAACTATGCGGGCCTTGAGTGCGGCATAATACTGGTCGTCCATTTCCTGACCCTTGCTTGGGCGTGAACCGAACAGTGTGCGTCCTGTCATGCGGAGGTCTTTCCTCTGATTGTAGAGTTTCTCGTCTACAATAAAATACTCCTGTTCCGGGCCTACGGTTGTTGCAACATGTCTTACCGTGCTGTTGCCGAAAAGCCTTAATATGCGGAGGGACTGTTTGTTCAGTGCCTCCATTGAGCGCAAAAGCGGTGTCTTCTTGTCCAGTGCCTCTCCAGTATACGAGCAGAATGCAGTCGGTATGCAGAGAGTGTGTTCCTTTACAAACGGATAGACTGTCGGATCCCATACCGTATAACCGCGTGCCTCAAAGGTTGCCCTTGTTCCACCAGAAGGAAAAGAAGATGCATCAGGCTCACCCTTTACAAGCTCTTTTCCGCTGAATGTCATTATAACGCTGCCGTCATCGGTTGGATTTATAAAGCTGTCATGCTTTTCTGCCGTGACACCTGTAAGCGGCTGGAACCAGTGAGCAAAATGTGTAGCGCCTTTTTCTATAGCCCATTCCTTCATTGCATGGGCTATCTGGTTTGCAACATCAAGGTTCAGAGGCTCTCCGTCTTCATACGTCCTCTGCAATGCCCTGAATGTTTCTTTTGGAAGGCGTTCCTTCATCACTTTCTGATTGAAAACAAAAGAACCAAAAAGCTCCGGTACATTGGTTTCAGCCATTTTTTCCTCCTCTCGCTGTCAATTACACCTGGAATTCATCTATCTGTTTTCCAATTCTTCCTATCGACTGGTTCATGTCACCTGTTATGTTAAGAAGTGATTCGTCAGATTTCTTGATGCGGTTTACTGTGCCGCCCATTGCCTGTACAATCTCAGAAATTGAAGATGCCACCTGCTTGAGGTTCTCAACCTCCTTTACGATTGTCTGGCTGCCCCTGTCCATCTCGTCGGATGCAGAGCGGACCTGACTTGATGAATCGTTCATTACGCTGAGTGCATCACCAATCTGCTTTGATCCTGATGACTGCTCGTCCATTGAGCCCCTGATCTCCTGAACAAGAATTCCCGTGTGCTGGAGTTTCTCGCTTACAAGACCAAAGTCATGGTCAGCCTGTGATGATGCCTGTACAACAGCAACAATTGAATCCTGAATGGCATGGAGCTGCGTACCGATATTCTTTGACTGTGAAGATGAAGTCTCTGACAGTTTTCTGATTTCGTCGGCAACAACAGAAAAGCCTTTTCCTGCCTCACCTGCGTGGGCTGCCTCGATTGCGGCATTCATGGCAAGAAGGTTGGTCTGTTCTGCTATTGAAGAAATAACCGCATTTGCCTCGTTAAGCATCTTTGACTTGTTCTGGATTTCTGCTACAAGCTCGCTTACCTGATGATGATGAGTTGTTCCGTTCTGAACATTCTCGGAAAGCACATTATACTCATTTGCAAGTTTTTCGATTGAAGAATTTACAGAACCGATATTTCCTATCATCTGTGTAACGGCACTTGCAGCCAGATCCACACTGCGTCCCTGATCCTGAATCATCTTACGAAGGTCACTGATGCTCTGTGTCATCTGGTCTACCGTGGAAGCAGTACTGTCCACACTGTTGTTCTGAAGCTTAAGGATTGAACCCATATCCTCAATTTTAGAAAGGATATCTCCGACCGTCTCTGTGTTCTCTTTTACGGTTCCGTTAAGAAGTGAGTCCGCGTTCTGCAGCTGATTCTTTGAGCTCTTGAGGTCACTGACAATCGTCTGGAGTTTTTCCGTAAATTTATTGAAGCCGTTCACCAGCTCGTTGATTTCGCTCGTTGCCTTTTCATTCAGGCGCTTTGTAAGGTCTGCGTTTCCAGATGCAATGCTCTGGATTGAATTGCTTACTTTCTTGAGTGGATTTACAGAAAGCCTGATTACAAGAGTTGAAAGGATTGATGCTACGATAACCGTAATGATGCATGTAATGATCATGACACGAAGCATGTAATCAAGTCCGCTGTAAAAGTCTGAGTACGGTGCAACACACACTACTGTCCAGTCACACCCCTGCACAGGCCTGTATGCAACAGAATATTTAATTCCAGTCACGGAATCGGTATAGACGGCAGTATCAGTGTCACCTGCCTGAATGCGTTCAATTATCGGGAGGAATTCTGGAGAAGCCTCATCGCTGATAAGCTTACCCTCATTTACATTATCCTGAACCTCATGGGCAACATAGGCTCCTGTTACACGGTTTACGACATAAGGGTGGGATGCCTTGCCAAAAGTGATTCCTGCTACAGTACGGCATAACTCGGTACTGTCAAGAACAGAAACGACAACACCTTCCTGCTTGTCGTTATAATCATAGAAAGGAAGTGCATAGAATGTAGAAAGGTTTCCGTTTACCGGACTCCAGTTAGGATCCATGAGGGAACGCTGGCCTGTAAGGGCTATCCTAAGATAATCACGCTCATGAAGGTCGCTGTATTTCTCGGTGGTAGTCCAACCAACCCCCTTGTCATCATAGATTGCCATTCCAAGATACTGCGGGGCACCGCCTGTAGAGGTATTTATAAGCCGCCATTTGTCATGCAGATCAACAGAAGGATCGCGGATTGTGCTGAGGTTAGCAAGGGCCTCAAGCATTTTATATTCACGGTCATTTACATTGAAAATCTCAGATGCAGTAGCATGTGCCAGATTAAGGCTTTCCTGTTTTACTGCATTATCAAGTTCCTTTTTTGAAACAGTGTAGGAAAGGACAACAAGGACTACGCCTGCAGCAGCGATAATTCCAAGCATCCAGAGAGTGATTTTGGTTTTAAGTGACATTTTTAAGTACTCCTTTTAAACTTTTTTTGTTACTATATAAATATTAAACCACAATTTAAGCAAATTGTCCATATTTCATTAAAAGAAGGATTTAACCCAGACTATTATGATTACAGCTGAAACTATTATCCTTATTCCGCTGCCGGTCAAGAAACCGAGGAAGGAAAACACTGCAGACTTGAATACCCTTTTCATATTTGATGAATCATGAATCAGCTCCCCTATCAGGGCACCCAGGAAAGGACCTGCAACAATCAACCATATCTGTCCTAACAGCAGGCCGATAAAAACCCCGGCTGTAGAACCGATTGATCCAGCCTTTGAGCCGCCCGAAGCCTTTGTGAGCATTCCGGGAATAAAATAATCCATTATTTCAACAATAATCGTAAGAATTCCAAGAATTATTATCGGTAACCATGTGATTGAGCTAATCGTGGTAAAATGAGCAAGAAGAAGTGCACCCCAGCACAATGGAGTTCCTGGAAGCCCCGGAATAATACAGCCTATAAGACCGACAACAATCAGGAGGACTCCGATGGCTATAAAAGCAACATCCTTAATAATCATAATGCGAGTATACAAAAAAACTTGACATCTGACAATATCAATGTGATAATACACTTTGAAATAATAGGAGTATTATATGAAGATTTCCGGTGTTGTTGAATCCGCAAGCGTTCTACCAGTACAGGTCAAAGGCTGCTCTTCGTTCATGCAGTATTCTTACCGCTATGACGGTCCTGTAGGCAACACAAGCGAGTCTTCCCCCGACAGGCGCAACCGCATTGTATCGCTTCACAAGATTCAGGAACTGCTGGGACAATGCACGGATGACCCGGAATTCCTGTCTTTCGCCCAGTCAAATGATTTTTATTTTTATGGCGGCGGATGGCAGTCATGGAGTTTTGGAGGTGAGCTTGCACCCGGAGAATTCCCCAAAAACTATATCCCTCTGGTTCCGGCGTTCAAACAGTATTTTACTTTTCCTGGAAGATGGCCTGATACAATCAACGGAAAAAAGACCCAGGACAAGCTGATTCTAAAGGGACAGTTCATCATTTATTTCCGATGGAAGCAGACATATCTCGTGCTTGCATCCACAGGCCCGATAGTGGGAATGGAGGCTGAGGTTCTGCCCCCGGTTCAGTTTTTTGTTGACAGGGAAGCTAAGACTGTAGCCGCTACAATCTATGCAGACGGGAAAAAATGGAAGCCGTTTGAGCTTATGAGCCAGATTACAGTTTTCACCGCATCAAATTACTTTGCATTAAAAGACGGTATAAAAAAGCTCTTTGGCGGAATAGATGACAAGCGTTTCTCATTCCTTTCTTTCCTGAACACGGACACAAAGAAAATCAAATGTGCCGGCTGGGAATCATGGTACAATCATTACTCTAACATAACTGAGGAATTGATTTTAAAGGACCTTGATGCTCTGGACACAACCGATAACCTTATTAAGCTTGAATACCTGGACAAAAAACTTAGTACTGTGTTTCAGGTTGATGACGGATGGGAAAAAGCACTTGGACAATGGCAGGCACACAGCCAGAAATTTCCGTCCGGAATGCAGG
>JAGADS010000363.1 GCA_017613485.1 Treponema sp. | reverse complement strand
TGTCCACAAATTCAGGAGCAGGATGTTCCTGGAATTCCTCTGGAATGGTCTCGTTCAAATCAAGGCTTGCATCTGTCTCAAAGTCAGCATTTGCATCGTCCATGTCAAAGCTGAGATCATCATTTTGAGCAGGCGCTGGTGCAGGTTTTTCAGGTGCAGGAGCTGGTTTTGGTGCAGGTTTTGATGTTTCCACCGCACTTTTCATCAGTGCATCAAAATCCATGTCAGACATGGATGGTGCATTTTCTTTTGTAATATTGTGCGGATTCAAGCGGCCTGTTCTGTAAGGCTGAGCAGGGGCTTCTTCATAGGAATAGTCTTCTTCCTCGGTCTGTACCGTCTGTGCATCAGGATTTGAGGGAGCCAGCAATGCATCAAGATCAAGGTCTTCAATCGGGGTTTCTTCCGGTTCCTCCGGGATTTCTTCTTTCTCTTCCTTTTCAGTCTCAAATTCACTAAGATCCAGATCATCAACACTTGCAGAAACTACAGGAGAGAAAAGGTCTGAAACATCAGGTACAGCCTGAGTATCACTTTCCTTCTGATAATCATTGCTAGATTCCGATGATTCACCGGTTATGTCAGAGAAATCATTTGCAGCACGTTCCCTTTCTGCGGCAAGAGCTTCTGCCTGCTGCTGTTCTTCATCTGAAAGCTGAGGCATTCCAGCACGGAAATCCTCTGAGTCGTCTTCAAAATCAATACCTTTGGGAATTCCAATCGTTACAGGCTTTTCCCCTCTGGCTGAGCGTATCTTTACTTCATCTCCGACATTCAGCATGTCGGCGTTAAATTGTTTAAGCTGGCTTAATCCTGGCATAATTACTTGATTATACTCCGCAAATATCTATAATTCAAGGTACCTAGTCCCCTTCTTTCAGTTTATCGGTAATAATCATTTTAGTGTTTAGGAATTATGTTTCCAAAGTAAGCTATAAAAAAATCGAAGTCCCAAAAGCTTTCCTTAACGGAATGAAAAACAACATTTTTCCTATTAAGAGTAAAAAACAGCAAGCCGATAAATAAAATATGAGAAAGATTTGTTTTTTGGGTATTATTTTAAGTCTTTTTGTTTCATGTTCACAGTCACAGAAGGAAGTCATCGTCCCTGATCCGGATTCGATGGCTAGCTATGAGTATGCAGATATTGCAGCCACTATCAGATCAGTACAGGAACCGTACCTTAAGGGCGATTATGTCATCTTTACCCAGGAAAACACAGCCCGCTATATAGGAATTGCCTTTGATTTTGAAAAATACCGCACTATTCACAAATTCCAGATAAAAGAGTTCAGGAACGAGAAATACGAAATCGATGATTCACTGTATTTTTACATACTCAAACTGCCCAAAAACGTACAGGAACTGAATTACCGCCTTGTTGTGGACGGACTCTGGACAACTGACCCTGAGAACCCGATTACAGAATACAACGAGGAAGCAGATCTTGTTCTCTCTCAGCTTGATGTAAGCCGCAACATTCCTCTTGTAACCGAAAAGAAAGAAGACGGACTCATTCACTTCGTCTATCTTGGGGAATCTGGACAGCAGGTACGCCTTGGAGGAAACTTTACAAACTGGGACAGCTGGATTTATCAGCTTGAGGAAGTCACACCGGGAGTTTACCAGATTGCACTTTCACTTCCTGCAGGAACATACGACTACGCATATTACACAGGAGTAACTTCATTCCCGGACAGGACCAACTCAAACCGCAGCTACAGCCCGGATGGAAAAGTTGCCTCCCGCCTTGTAATCGACTAGGCTTGGTCTAAAATTTAAATCCCTTTGGCATTCTGGATGCCAGCTGGCTCATATCCATTCCACCCATGCCGCCGGCACCACCCATCATCTGCTGCATCATCTTAGCCTGTGCACCACGGTTACGGCTGAGTTTTTTCATCGTAAGCTTTGTCTTCTCAAACTGCTTGATCAGCTTGTTCACTTCCTGAACGCTTGTACCGCTTCCCTTTGCAATTCTTTTTCTTCTTGAAGGACCGATTATAAGGTGATTCATCCTTTCTTTATATGTCATGCTCTGGATTATTGCTTCCTGCCTCTTTAGGCCTGAGGTATCCATCTGGCTTGCATCCATTCCTGACATTCCCGGCATCATGTCAAGGATCTGCTGCATTGAGCCCATTTTCTTTACCGACTGAAGCTGCTCAAGCATGTCCTGGAGCGTAAATTCGTTTCTGGCCATCTTTTTCTGCATCTTGAGGGCTTCTTCCTGGTTTACGGTTTCCTGTGCCTTTTCTACAAGAGAAACAACATCGCCCATGCCAAGAATACGGCTTGCAATTCTGTCAGGATAGAACGGCTCAAAGTCCTCGGTTTTTTCTCCGGTACCTATATAAAGTATTGGCTTTCCTGTAATTGTCTTAAGTGAAAGTGCTGCACCACCACGGGCATCAGAGTCAAACTTTGTCAGGATTACACCCGTAAGTCCAAGCTGCTCGTCAAAGCTCTTTGCTATGTCAACTGCATTCTGACCTGTCATGGAGTCGGCAACAAGGATAGTCTCAACAGGGTTTACGGCTTTCTTTACGTCAACAAGCTCCGCCATCATCTCCTCGTCAATCTGGAGGCGACCGGCAGTATCAACAATCACGACATCAAGACCGTTTTTCTTTGCAAAATCAAGACCGTTTTTGGCAACTTTTACCGCATTCTTTGATTCTGGCTCCTTGTAAACCGGGACATCGATTTTCTGACCGAGAACTGAAAGCTGCTCAATTGCGGCAGGCCTTACAAGGTCACATGCAACCATAAGAGGCCTGCGTCCTTCTTTTTTAAGACGTGCTGCAAGCTTGTGGGCGGCGGTTGTCTTACCTGCACCCTGAAGACCCAGAAGAAGAATGACAGACTGGGTGTCGGGACCTTTAAGAGCAAGATCAGTCTTACTGTCTCCCAGCATTGAGACAATCTTATCGTGGATTATCTTTACAAACTGCTGGCCCGGATCTACAGCCCTAAGTACTTTTTCTCCCTTGGCTTCTTCTATTGTACTGTTTACGAAACGGCGTACCACACGGAGGTTTACATCTGCCTCCAAAAGAGCCATCTTTATCTGCTCAACTGTTTCCTCTATGTTTTTTTCCGTAATCTTGGATTTACCGCTAAGTGTCTTTACAATCGAACTGAATGTTCCGGTTATTTTCTCAAGCATTTCATTTTTCTCCTTCTGGATTTTTCTATATGACTTAATTCAAGCTAAAACTGACTGCTACCTCTGTACAAGGGACATAAGGCATTCCTGGGGTGTAAGCTCCTTGTTCAAGAGGCGGTAAAGCGCGTTGCATATCGGAAGCTTAAGGTTTTTCTGCTCTGCAATCTGATGAACATATTTACAGGCAATGGCACCCTCTGGAAGATAGCCTATCTTATTTACGTTTGCGATAAGGTCATCAAGGTCTTTGAATCTGGAGAGCATGTCCGTCTTGATTATGTCCTGACCAAAGCGTCTGTTGCGTCCATACTTTGACTTGCATGTAACGTCCAGGTCCCCTACTCCGCTTATCGAGGTAAATGTCTGCGGATGAGTGGCTCCCATGGCAAAACCGATTGTCTGAATCTCGTTGAGGCCTGCTGCCATAAGGAGGCTTTCCGTGTTGTCCCCGAATGTGTCGCTGGTTTCTGCAAGGGCATCAAGGCTTCCGTAAACTACCGCGATGACATTTTTTACAGCCGCACAGACCTGAACACCGATTGTGTCAAATGAGGCATATACCATAAGCCCCGGAACACGCATCATGTCACGCATACGGATTGCATTGCGGTGATGCTCCGAGGCCGTGATAAGTCCTGTTATTTTTCCCATGGCAACTTCCTCGGCATGAGAAGGGCCTGCTATGTAAACCGTTGCATTCTTGTAGCACTCTGGAAGGGCACTTTCCATGGTCTCAAGAACAAAATGAGGAAGACCGTCAGAAGGAACAAAGCCCTTTGTAAGCGAGCCTATAATTGAGGTACCGTTCTGTACGTTTGGAACATCCACAAATTTAGTGATTGTTGAGGCAAGATAGAGGGAGGGACTTGCAAGAATGATGAAATCCTTGTCCAGAGCGACTTTCTTTATGTCACAACTTGCCGTCATTGTAGGATAAAGAGAAAAACCGGGCAAATACCTCTTGTTTTCATGCTCATTATTGATTGACTCAGTTACATCCGGTTCCAGAGCCCAGAGCTCAACAGTATGACCGCCACGTGCAAGAGCACAGCCCAGGGCAGTTCCCCATGCACCCGCTCCGATTATTCCTACTGACTTAACATCCATATAGTATACCTTCCTTCGAGAGTATTACCATTATATACCATTTGGGCATATTTGACAAGGAAGGGGAAACTCTCTATGAAAATCCTTATTTCAAAATCACTTCTCCGCACTGTAGGAAAGCCTTTGTTTCCATCTTATGTCTGTCGTCTGATTCATACCTTTCCTTTTCTTCTACTTTCTTTCCACCAGTTCAGTTGATCCAGCCTTGAATCCCCAGTGCTCAAAGACATACTGGCTCAAAGCACGGCTTGTCTCTGTAAAATCCTTTGCATCATTGCGTATAACATAATTACATGCCGCAGGATTATTTGATGCAATGGTGTTCCATGATGCCCTTGTCTTAAAGTAAGGACCGGTTGCGGATACAGACTGCTGCAGGTGATATGCCATGAATTCGTTATGCATGAGGTAATCATCCCTTATGTCATATTGAAGTGACGGATACACAGAAAAATATGTCCTTAGGAATTCCATGGATGTCTTGTCAAATGCATCATAAAGCCCAGAGACATAATCCCTGAAACCTGCATCTGTAAAATAAATTCCATGCCAGCTTTCGTGTGCCATGAGTGTCTTGCGTAATTCTGGGGTTGATTCTCTTGCAATAGAAATGACAGCTCCTTTTCCACCAGAATATGTACCGTCGCCATTGTTAAGGATTATCCCGTTGTCAAGCAAAATCTGCTTAAGGATTTTCTCACGCTCATTTATCCTGAATTTTTTCTCGCTCACAAGAGTAAAGAATCTTGCCAGATCATCTCCCTTGTAATCATGTGCATTGTAACCGTGCTTGTCGCGTACAAAATCATCTCCGACCAGAGTTCCCTTGTAGCCGTTTTTCTCCACAAAATATGCAAGCCTCGTAAAGAATTCATTCTGAACCTTGTAATTCCTAAAGTCAAATATCAGGACCTCAGGGAATTCCTCCCAGACATAAAGGCCGTAATCCCTGCATCTCCATCTTTCCTGCGGCCATTCAAAAACAAAGCCCAGGTCACAGACAAATCCTTTTGTGACAAAGCCGTCCTCGTTCACTGCATATTCATCTGCTGAATTTGCACTCATGAATGCAGAGTATATTTTCTTCTGGCCATCCTCGCTCAACGCAGCAAAAGGTTCTGTCATGCATGCTGTCTGAAGCGTAAAAATATGCTGACTCGGCGAAGCAAAAAGCTCAAATGAATCTGGTCCGTAGAAAAAAGTTGAGGAAGAAGGTTTGTCCATATCATTGCCTGGTGACTGTGGATAAACTCCGATTTCAATTTTTGGAAGAACAGTGTTTTCACTCATTGAAGTATCAAAGATTTTCTTACCGTCAGAAAAATCAATCGATAGAGGATTCACCTCTCCACCAGAAGGACCTGAGGCATAGATATTGTTCTCAAAGTCAACGCCTATTATCGCATCAGTAAACGAGACAGAATCCAGCGAGCATGGCAAGGATGAGGTAACATACATTCCCGTAGGAACAGGCTTTTGCGGATCAAAGCACAGAGAAAGCGTCACGTTTTTCGTTCTATCAAACTCAATGGATGGACTTATCACCTCTGAAACAGATACATATTCATTTTCACCCTGTCCTTTATTCATCAGCCCAAGAGTTATTTGTCCATTTCCAGACGGAACAGAGATAACAGCCTGTAACGCAAGCCTTTTTTTCGATGATACTTTTGCAAGCATTGTCTGGCGATGTTTGTCCGAAAATTCAAAATACATTGTATTCTGTTTTGCAGGTTCTTTTATTGATGCATT
>JAGADS010000362.1 GCA_017613485.1 Treponema sp. | reverse complement strand
GATGTGGCCTTCGTCGGGTGTGTCCAGCATGTTCAGGCATCTTAGGAAGGTGCTCTTTCCGGCTCCGGACGGTCCAATCAAAACAACCTTTTCGCCCTTTTCAATCGTGAGCGATATGTCCTTTAGAATCAAGTTTCCGCCAAATTTCTTTGACACGTTTTTAACTTCTATCACTGCGGGCCATCCTTTTTTCAAGAGCGGTAAAAATCTGCGTGAGTCCAAGTGTCAGCACAAGGTAAATTGCCGCACAGCTCAACAGGGGTATCCATGCATTGTATGTTGCATTCCTGATGTTGTCGCATGCCTTCTGCAAATCCACGACTGCGATAAAGCTTGCCACGGAAGTTTCCTTAATCATCGTGATGAATTCTGATGTGAAAGTCGGAACGATTGTACGCATTGCCTGGGGCATTATGATTTTGCTCATGGTCTGGCCCCAGCTTAATCCAAGCGAACGCCCCGCTTCCATCTGACCTGCATCAACACCCTGTATTCCAGCACGGAAAATCTCTGTACAGTATGCGCCTGAGTTTATGCCGAATGCAATGATTGCAACAAGAACTGCGTTTGTCATTCCCATCGGAGAGAAAATGACAAAGTAGAATATCATCAGCTGTGTTGCCATTGGAATACCGCGGATTATCGTCGTGTAAACAGTTGATATGCCGCGCAGTACCTTGCTCCTTGAAAGCTTGAACAAGGCAAAGATACAGCCCAGTACAGAGCCTATCAGAACCGCGCAGCATGCAATCAGCAGTGTTACTCCCAGTCCCTTTGGAATAAGGAGCCACCTGCCTTTTGCTATCATTGTGTCATAGAAAGTCTTGAACAATCCCATATTTATTATTTTCTTACGATGATGACTTGTCTGCTTGAATAGTACGGGTCAGAGAAGTCCACATTCTGCCTGCGCTCATCAGTAGCTGTCATGCCGGCTGCGATAAAGTCGATTGATGATGACTGAAGTGCGGCGATAAGACCGTCAAAGTTCATGTCAACAATCTGAAGCTTTTTGTTGAAGTCGCGTGCAACATACTGAGAGAATGTTACGTCAAAGCCTACAATGTTTGTTCCGTCGATGTATTCAAACGGTGGGAAAGAAGCGTTGGTTCCCATCTTGATGATTTCTGTTCCGCTGCTTGTAACTTCTGCCGGAATGCTGATGTCAGAACCGTCTGTAGGCATAAAAGCCTTGAGGAGAGCATCGTATGAGCCGTCGTTCTTCATTGTTGCGATAGTCTTGTTGATTGAGTCAAGAAGGTCCTTGTCGCCCTTGCGTACTGCGATTGCATATTCCTCTTCTGCAAATGGAATGTCAAGAATCTTAAGCTCAGGATTCTTCTTTACGATTTCCTTGGCTGGAAGCTCATCAAGAACAACAGCGTCAACGGCTCCGTTCTTCAGGCTCAATGCGGCATCAATTCCGGTTTTAAAAGAATGTATGTCAACATTTTCAAGTTCATCGGTAAGATATGTCTCTCCGGTGGTTCCGGCCTGACATCCAACCTTTTTGCCTACAAGGTCATCAACAGAATTGATTACAACCTGTGTTTTCTTTGCACATGATGTTAATGCCAAAAGTGCGGCCAAAGACAATGCACTAATAAATATCTTTTTCATAGTTTCTCCTTTATGAAGTGAAGTATAATAATATGGAAGAATTAAGTCAAGTTTAGCTTTTTGACCTGCGGCTTGAGATAATGGATGGAAGCACTTCAGCCGTCATAATGGAGATGAAGATCAGGCTGCATCCGAGCCATGTTTTTGCCGTCATTTTCTCTCCCAGCATGACAACCGAAAAGAACATTCCGAAAACTGACTCAAGCGAAAGGAAAAGTGAAGCCAGGGCAGGGTGAACGTATTTTAATCCTACGTTCTGAAGCAGGAACCCGATCATCGAGGCACCAAGACCAAGATACAGGAGCGAGCGGATAACCGTAAAGTCAACCAGTGCACCAGACGGAAACGGGCCTTCAAATATTGGAGCCGCAATCCATCCAAGTATGGCCGACACACCGAACTGCAATGCCGTAAGCAGAACAGGATCCTGCTTTTTATTGAAGAACGACATGAATACAATGTGAAGAGCAAAGAAAGCCCCGCATGCACATGTAAGGATGTCACCCTTGTTTATTTCAGAAATAGAAGGCACTCCCTCAAGAGAAAGAAACGCGATACCGGTAAGGCAGAGTAGGGCAGAAAGGAAGACGAACCACCTGGGCCTTTTTCCAAAGAACATCCATGAGAACAGGGGAACAAGAATCACGTAAAGTGTTGTAAGGAATGCATTTTTTCCAGCAGTGGTATACTTGCATCCTATTGTCTGAAGGATATATGCGGTAAACAGAAGTACGCCAAGAATTGTTCCGTTTACAAGATAGGAGAGGTTCATCTTGGAGAATTTTTTTATGCAGAAAAGTGAAAGAACGACAAAAGCGATTGTGTAGCGCAACGCCACCATCCATACAGGACCTATGTGGTCAAGGCTGTCCTTTACGACAACAAAAGAAAATCCCCATATCAGAGGAGCAACGATAAGTCCGATGGTAGCAAAAAACTTAAGATTCTTTTTATTTGATTCTTCCATGTTAAACCTGCAAAAAAAACTGCGGCAGCCATGATTCAACCTGACCACCGCAGATTTTTAATATTCTTTTATAACTTAATATTATCCGATGTGAACTTTCTCAATCTTCCAGATGTCGTCAACGTATTCCTGGATGGTTCTGTCGCTTGAGAATTTACCGCTGTTTGCGATGTTCATGAGAGCCATCTTTGCCCACTTCTTCTTGTCTGCATAAACCTGTGCAAGCTTTTTCTGGGTCTGCACGTATGAGTCAAAGTCTGCAAGAAGGAAGTAAACGTCAGGTCTCTGTCCCTCAACACCGTAAACGATGGAGTCATGCAGCTCACGGAACAGGAGGCCGCTCTTGTCGTATGTGCCGTCAACAAGCTGGTTAACGACTTTTGCAAGTGCCGGATTCCTTTCAAGATATTTCTGCGGGTTGTATGAGTGCTCGCTGTTGATCTTGATGATCTCGTCTGCTGTAAGACCGAAGATGAATGCGTTGTCCTTTCCTGCTGACTCAACAATCTCGATGTTTGCGCCGTCAAGTGTTCCAAGTGTAAGGGCACCGTTCATCATGAACTTCATGTTTGATGTACCTGAAGCCTCATATCCTGCCGTTGAGATCTGCTCTGAGACATCGCTTGCCGGAATGATTTTCTCTGCAACTGATACGCGGTAGTTCTCCACAAACACAACGCGGAGTTTTCCACCCACACGCCTGTCGTTGTTGATTCTCTCTGCAACAGAGTTGATCAGCTTGATTATGCTCTTTGCCCTGCGGTAACCAGAGGCTGCCTTTGCACCAAAGATGAAGGTGCGGGACGGACATACAAAGTTCGGATCCTCCACGATGCAGTTGTAAAGATACATGATGTGGAAGACATTCAGAAGCTGTCTCTTGTATTCATGAAG
>JAGADS010000361.1 GCA_017613485.1 Treponema sp. | reverse complement strand
TCGTTCTGTGCTAGAACCTGTGTCTGAAGGTGAGTCAGATCATCCTGGAGTTTTTCTATGGGAATTATGTCCTGTGGGTTGTAAGTAGAGGTTTTTGCACTGAGGTAAAGCTTCTGCATCGGGCCTATGACCTTCTGGAGAGAGCCGATTCCCTTTACAATCTGGGTTTCCAGTTCGCTGTGGGCAATAAGGGCCATGGAGTCCTGCTGGCAGATTTTACTTTCCTGCTGTTCAAGGACCTTGAGGTATTCCCTGAATTTAGTGCGCTGCTGTTCAAGCAATGTCCTGAAACGTCTGAGTATGGCGATGCGTTCGTTCAATTCTTCCTGGCTGAGCTGTTCGTTCATGTTTCCCACCTTTGTTCCCTTTATTCCCGATATAAACTCAAATTAACTCGTTATACTGATTGTCGGCCTGTCCACCGCCATCTTTACAGTATTATTGGCCTGTGTGTTGGCGGCGCTTGTCCAGGAATCCCTGAGCTGGTCCAGAAGATTCAGGATGAACATTAGTTTTGACCTGTCGTGCTTTATGCTGGCGGTCAGAAGTTCCTTGTTGAAGTATATGTACAGTGCCATCAGGTTTTGAGCAATTTCTCCGCCCTTTTCCATGTCCAGGCTTACCTGAAGCTCCGTGATTATGTCCTGAGTCTTTTGAATGTGGATGCCGAATTTTTCGATATTGTGTGCGGCAATCGTGTTTTCACCATCAATCATGTTGACGGCTTCCTTTAAATGAGAGACGGCCCCTTCGTACAGCATGACGACCAGTTTCCCCTGACTGGCAGTTTTGACGCCGACTTCACGGTATGTGTTATACCCACCATAAGAATTGTAACTCATAGCAATACCCCACCTGAATAAATTAGTAAACAATATTCCTTAATTCTTGTTATCGGAAAAAGAATTTTAGACTTTAGCACTTTTTTGACTTTTTTTTTTTAAATTTGTCACGCTTCTTAAATGAATTAAGAATTTGGAATTAACCTGTATCTGTAGCTTTTTTCAGGAAAATGTGTTTATAATATATATAAGGAAATCTTTTGTACGGGGGAGACTTGCATGAAATCTAGTTTTTTTAGGATTTTGACTTGTACCCTGGGCTTGATGGCTCTTTCTCTGCCTGTTTTTGCCCAGCTCAGACTTGTGGATGCGTCTGCCGAAGAAAAGGCGGATGAACTGAAAAGCATCAAGGATTCCTTTGTCTTTGTAGAGGGCGGCACATTTTCAATGGGAAGTTCTGATGGCGAAAGATACGAAAAACCAGTGCACGATGTAACGGTATCCAGCTTCTACATGGGAAAGACAGAGATAACACAGGCTCAGTGGAATATTTTGATGGAATATAACCCAAGCTATTTCAAGGGGGACAATCTTCCTGTAGAATTCGTAAGCTGGTATGATGCCATAGTATTCTGCAACAGATTGAGCATGATGGATGGCAGGACACCTGCATACAGCGTAAACGGAAAAACGGATCCGGATGCATGGAACTACAAGCCATGCAAAAATGATTCCATAAGCGGAACTGTTACGATGGACTTGAACGCAAACGGCTACAGGCTTCCCACCGAGGCGGAATGGGAATATGCCGCATGCGGAGGAAACAAGAGTAAGGGCTACAAGTATTCAGGCAGTGACGACCTTGGAAGCGTTGCCTGGTATTCTGAAAACAGTGGAGGCCAGACCCACGATGTGGCGACAAAGGCCCCAAACGAACTTGGACTTTACGACATGAGTGGAAACTTGTGGGAATGGTGCTGGGACTGGTTTGACTTATACAATGACAGCAAGAGTCCAGCCAGCAATCCTACTGGCGCTTCGTCGGGTTACCCTCGTGTTGATCGCGGCGGTAGTTCCTACGACAACGAGAACCGCTGTCATAATACCCACCGTACCTTCAGCAGCCCGGAATCCGGAGGCCACAGCCATGGCTTTCGTATTGTGTTCTCTGCAGTTAGTGATTAAGAATTATGAATTAACCAAAGCCACTACTAGAATTCTTCCATAAAATATGATATTATTAGTTGAAATTAAGAGGGAGCTCCGTTGCGGGGGGACCTTAATTTCACTATTTAAAGAGGACATTATGGCTTACTATTATGACGAACCGTCACACACCTTTGGCGAGTATCTCCTGATTCCAGGCTATACTTCTGCAGACTGCATTCCAGAACATGTTTCTTTACGCACTCCGGTTACACGATTTAACAAAAAGGCTGGGGAAGAATCTGACCTCTACATGAACATTCCGATGGTCAGTGCCGTAATGCAATCCGTTTCCGACGACAAGATGGCGGTGGCCCTTGCTCAGGAAGGGGGAATCTCGTTCATCTACGGTTCCCAGACCATAGAAGCCCAGGCTGCCATGGTTGCCAGAGCCAAGTCCTACAAGGCAGGATTTGTCACATCAGATTCGAACATTCGTCCGGACCAGACTCTTGAGGAAGTTATCCAGCTGATTCAAAAGACAGGACATTCAACAATTGCCGTAACGGCAGACGGAACTTCACACGGAAAGCTTGAGGGCATCATAACTGAACGTGACTTCCGCGTAGATCATTTCCCGGCAGGCTCTAAGGTCAGGGACTACATGATTCCGTTCAAGGACATGATTACAGGCCAGGACGGCATTTCATTGAGCGATGCAAACGACCTCATCTGGAAGCACAAGGTTAACCAGCTGCCTATAATCGACAAAAACGGAAACCTTGTTTCTCTTGTATTCAGAAAGGACTTTGATTCAGCCGCAAACCACCCGAATGAACTGCATGATTCAAAACACCGCTATATCGTTGGCGCAGGAATCAATACACGCGACTACATGCAGAGGGTTCCCGCATTGCTTGATGCCGGAGTCGATGTCCTGTGCCTTGACTCTTCCGAAGGTTATTCTGAATGGCAGGCAAGGGCCCTTCACGACATACACGACAAGTTTGGCAAGAACGTAAAGGTTGGTGCCGGTAATGTTGTTGACAGGGACGGTTTCATGTTCCTTGCAGAAAATGGTGCTGACTTTGTAAAGATTGGTATCGGCGGTGGTTCAATCTGTATTACTCGTGAGCAGAAGGGTATCGGACGCGGACAGGCCACGGCTACAATCGAGGTTGCAAAAGCCCGTGATGAATATTACCAGAAGACAGGAATCTATGTTCCAATCTGTTCTGACGGTGGAATCGTACATGACTATCACATTACGCTTGCACTTGCCATGGGTGCGGACTTTGTTATGCTGGGACGTTATTTTGCCCGCTTTGACGAGTCTCCTTCAAATAAGGTAATCATCAACGGAAATTACATGAAGGAATACTGGGGCGAAGGAAGTTCCCGTGCACGCAACTGGCAGCGCTATGATCTTGGCGGAAAAGCCGGAATGTCATTTGAAGAAGGCGTAGACAGCTATGTTCCCTATGCAGGACATCTTCATGACAATGTGGCAATCACCATCAGCAAGGTCGTTCATACGATGTGCAACTGTGGTGTTCTTTCTATACCTGAACTTCAGGAAAAGGCAAAGATTACACTTGTGTCTGCCGTAACGGTTCAGGAAAGCGGTGCCCATGACGTAACTGTCAAGAATGCATCCGTAAGTTACAAGAGTTAGTTTATATTCTCATATATTTGTTGGAGGACAAAATTATGAAGGTTGTTGTTATTGGAGCCCAGTGGGGAGACGAAGGAAAAGGTAAAATCGTAGATTACCTTGCAGAAAAAGCTGACTTTGTTGTCCGCTATTCAGGCGGTCCAAATGCTGGACACACGATTGTGGTGGACGGAAAACAGTATGCCCTGCACCAGGTTCCAAGCGGAATCCTTTATCCCGAGAAGATTGTCTATCTGGGAGCCGGCATGGTAATTGACCCGGAAGCACTGTTCAATGAGCTTGAAATGTTGAAGAAGAACGGAATCAAATGGGAAGGCCGTGTATTCATCTCCGACCGTGCACACATAATTTTGCCCAAATACAGGCAGATGGACAAGGACCGTGATGCAAGCCGCCCAAGACCAATCGGAACCACAGGACGTGGAATCGGTATCACTTATGGCGAAAAGGCAAACCGTGACGGCCTCCGTCTTGCTGACCTTGACTGGAAGGAAAAGATTTCCGAATATACCGGCGAGGACAAAGCATACCTTGACAAATACAAGAAAAAGCTTCTTGAGATGCGTGTAGATCTTACCGCAGAGATGTGGAAGCACAGAAAGGACAACATTCTTTTTGAGGGTGCCCAGGGTGCAATGCTTGACATCGACTCAGGAACATATCCTTATGTAAGCTCAGGACCATCTTGTGCCGCTGGTGCCGCAGTTGGAACCGGAATCGGACCGCATGACCTTGATACTATCGTGGGTGTTTTCAAGGCCTACGAGACACGTGTTGGAAACGGACCAATGCCATCTGAATTCGACAGCGAGACAGAGAGCGAGCTTTGTGAATACGTAAGGAACACAGGACATGAGTTCGGTGTAACAACCGGTAGGGCAAGACGCTGCGGTTATCTTGATCTGGTGGCCCTCCGCTATGCATGCCGCGTAAATTCACTGGACGGCCTCATCCTTACTCACCTGGACATCTATGATGACATGGATGAGATTGAGGCATGTGTCGCTTATGACATCAACGGACGCATCGTGACAGACTTCCCGGCAAATGTTGACGACATGAACAACGCAAAGCCGATCCTGAAGAAGTTTGACGGATGGAAGACTTCACTTAAAAAATGCAAGTCTTATGCACGCCTTCCTGAGAATGCCCAGGCATACATCGAGTTCATCGAGGACTTTACTGCAACTCCAGTAACAATCGTTTCTGTTGGAAGCGACCGTGGCGAAACCTTTGTCCGCGCAAATCCGTGGAAGAAGGACAGTGCAAAAGCCCTGAGCGAAGCACCTGCCGCAAAGAAGACAGCCAAAAAGACAGCAGCCAAAAAGACAGCAGGCAAAAAAACTGCAGCTAAAAAGACGACTGCCAAAAAGACTGGTGCAAAAAAGGCCACAGCTAAAAAGACAGCAGGAAGAAAAGCATCTGCAAAGAAAGTTGCTGAGAAAAAGACAACTGCTAAAAAAAGTCCGGCTAAAAAGACTGTCAGCAAAAAAGCTACCGTCAAAAAGGCCATGACAAAAAAGACAGCGGTTAAGAAACCAGCAGCTAAAAAACTGACTGCCAAAAGGGCTGTTTCCCAGAAATCTGGAATAAGGAAAACATCAGCCAAAAAGGCTCCAGGCAGAAAAGCTTCTTCTAAAAAATAACCGTGAATAAAAAATATTCTGATGTCACCATTTTGTGCCGTGTCGTGGACAATTATGGTGACATTGGTTTTGTTTACCGCCTGTCCCGCAGTCTAAGCGAACTTTCTCCAGAACTAAAGCTGCGTCTGGTGGTAAGCAACCTTGAATCATTTGCATCCATGGCTCATGGACTTGACCCGAATAAGGCCGTTCAGGAATACCGGTCATGGACTGTGCTGGACTGGAATGCGGATGATGCCTGCCGTGCCGAATATACAAAAAATCCCCCGTCATTGATTTTGGAATGCTTCCAGTGCTCAAGGCCTGAATGGCTGGACGACATATTGTTTGAGCCTGGACGTACACAGGAAGTTCAGATAATAAACATAGAATACCTTACCGCAGAAGATTGGGCGGATGATTTTCATCTTCTAAAAAGCGGAACAAGATCTGCCCTGGTAAAGAAAGTAAATTTCATGCCGGGATTTACGGAAAAAACAGGTGGCCTTGTAATAGACAATGAGTTTGCCTCTTCCCTTAGGGACAAGGATGCCGCTCTCTTTCGCCTGAAGGATTATCCTGAATACAAGGAGATTCAACAGGCGGTCTGTGCGGAGGATGTATTCTGTGTTTCCCTTTTTACATATAAGCGTGATTTGTCTCCCATTGTGCGTGCATTAAAAAAATCTGGGCTTGAGCTTTGTGTCTTTGTGGCACCAGGATTAAGCCGTGATGTTTTTATGGATGAATGGAATAAAGAGGACAGGCCGTTCAAGGTGATACAGCTTCCGTATATGGCACAGGAGTCATGGGATGCCCTTTTGACACTGATGGATCTGAACATAATCCGTGGCGAGGATTCGTTTGCCCGTGCATGCCTTTGTGGAAAACCATTTTTGTGGAATGCCTACGTTCAGGATGAGGAGCTGCAGTTAGTAAAGGTCGGTGCTGTGTTGGACAGGATGGAATGCCATTTTGCCAAAGGAGATTCACTTTTCCAGAATTACAGGACACTCATGCTGGAGTTTAACAGGACACAGGACATTCAATCGGACAAGATAGAAGAGTCAATGCTGAAATTCCTTGGCATGCACAAAACCGCATCTGAATGTTTTGCTGAATGGGGAAAAACTCTTTTGTCCCACGGAAACCCTACAGAGAAACTGTTAGATTTTATCCGCACTAGATAATCAGCCTAGCCTTACGGGAACACCGTCCTCATCAAGTGCTTTCTTTATGTCACCCACAGTATACTGTCCAGAGTGAACCATACTTGCAATCAGGGCCGCATCTGCCTTTCCGTCAGTAAGAACTTTGGTAAGGTGTGCAGGAGTTCCACCACCACCAGAGGCAATCACGGGAACATTCACTGCCTCGCTTATCATGCGGGTAAGGTTCAGCTCATAGCCGTCTTTTGTTCCGTCTGCGTCAATTGAATTGAGTACGATTTCTCCGGCACCAAGCTTTACGCCCTTTATGGCCCATTCCAATGCGTCAAGGTCTGTTGCGACACGTCCGCCGTTCAGGTATACGCGGTATCCGTTTGGCATTTTATCGTCACGTGCGGCATCCATTGCAAGAACAATGCACTGGTTACCAAAAATGCGAGCCCCTTCGCTTATGAGTTCAGGATGCTTTACTGCCTGAGAGTTGAGCGATACCTTTTCTGCACCGGCAAGAATTGTGGAGCGTATGTCATCGATTGTACCGATACCTCCACCCACACAGAAGGGAATGAAAACCTGGCTTGCAACACGGGAAATCAAATCAAGGATAGGTCCCCGTCCGCGTGCAGATGCCATGATGTCATAGAACACAAGCTCGTCAACACCCTGCCTGTAATACTCTGCGGCCATCTCAACAGGATCGCCGATATCTATGTTGTTCTTGAACTTAACGCCCTTGGTAGTCCTTCCGTCCTTAACGTCAAGGCAGACAATAATTCTTTTTTTCAGCATAATGACCCTCTCTTACTCAGCGGAAGCGCTCAAATCATCTTTTACAAAGTTCCGCAGAATGCGCAACCCAGGCGCACCAGACTTTTCCGGGTGGAACTGGAACACAGTGATGTTGTCTTTCTGGACAATCGCCGGC
>JAGADS010000360.1 GCA_017613485.1 Treponema sp. | reverse complement strand
GCGAGGGATATGCAGAATATAAGGCGAAGAAGGCTTCCACAGGAACTCAACAGACAAACTCAACAAGTTCTACTGGCTCACAGACTTCAAGCCAAACAACTTCAGGAACCCAGCAGACAACTACATCTAGCTCAACATCAACTTCAACGACTTATGTTCCCGCTGCACAGAAAGTTGACAACCTTGTGTTTACTGCAAGAAAGCATCCTACTGTCACATCTTATGCAACAATAGACAATGCGGTAAAAAAGATAAGCTGTTCTGCCTCAATGACTCCAGAAGATGCCGCAAAGAAAATTGTTGCATCTGCAAAGAATGATATGGAAAAGGCAAGGGCCCTGTTCTCATGGATAGGATACAATATCGTCTATGACTATAGCTTCAAGAAAGAATCATACACAGCGGCCGGTACATGGAAAAACCGCACGGGTGTTTGCGAAGGTTATACCCTCCTCTACATTCAGATGGCAAAAGCTGTAGGTCTCAATGCGGAATATGTTTCGGGTTATGCCAAGAACACTGCCGATTACAATCCCGGAAACCCTCTTGAAAAGCACGGATGGGGTGTGGTTCACATAAACGGAAAGCATGTCCTCTTTGACGTTACATGGGGAGCAGTATCAAAGCTTGATGATCCTTCTACTTTCAACGGCGACTGGTTTGATGTAGATCCTTATCTTTTCATTTTCTCACACTTCCCGCAGGAATTGAAACATACCTATATTGCAGACAACAGCATGGATCTGGGACAATTCTATGAATACTTCAAGAAGCTGCCTACGGCTCATCCGGGATTGGCTCGTCTTGGTATAGAAGGAAAGGAACTGTATGACTTCTTTAAGGTGAATCCTGATGCATGGATGCCAAAATGCTACAATGAACTTTATGTTGACCGTGGTGTAAAAATCAACAAACTGCCATTGACAAAAAACCTTACTGGAAACAAGACATATACCTTCAACTTTACAATTCCAAAAGGCGTTCCAATGACATTTGGCGGACAGGCACTCACTTCTGGAAAAGATTTCTCCTATACCCCGAGCACAACTTCAGATGCTGATGCACGGCTTAACTTTGACAATCACTGTGGACTGGTCTACAGCACGGAATTCAACCTTATTGAAAACTGGTCTGGAAAATACTTTAAGGCACAGAACTTGAGCAAGACCCAGTTTACTATGGCAGACGGAAGCAAGAAAGACAATGTCGCATCCGGTAAGCCTAAGGTTTTGGTATTCTTTGACGGAAGCAAGAGCGATACTTATGCATTCTTTTACACTCTGACAATTTATTCAAGTAAATTCAATGATGTTGACGTCTTCTTTATCGACGCCAGCGAAAAGACCACCAATAAAGTAAAGGACAATGTAAAGACTTGTGCCGGACAAGCCGGAATAAGCCAGTTTGTTGCCCTCCAGGATACTTCAGAAAACCGTGCCCTCATACAGAAGTACATGACTCAGGCAGGACTTTCAAGTTCCGATCTAATACTTCCTGTGGCAGTTTTCATTGATTCATCAAATAAACTCCAGTATATCGATGTCTTCCGTGCGGTTCCGGATGTCTATACACGCGTGGAACAGATTGCAAAGGCAACTGGAACAAAGTCTTTCAATACCTCATCATTTAACATTCCAAACACCAATAAGAAAGAGCTTCCTGCAATGGGTGGCGGAACTGCAAACAATCAGGCTTCTGGAAAACCAAAAGTCCTGATCAGCATGCCATATCTGTGCGGTGACAAGGACAGCGAGCGTCTTGCAAAGGAAATCATGGCCGCTTCAGCTCAGTTCAAGAACATTGACCTTGTGATTACAGACAGTAAATTTGCCTGCGACCGCATGAGCGCGACAAAACAGTTCAATTCCATGCTAAAGTATTCCCTTGGAAATTCTTACGACCAGGCTTTTGCTGACAAGGTATTTGCCGTATCAGAACTTGCCATCGGTCTTGACAGTGAGAATTATTACTGGTGGGCAGCTGGATTCAATGGTAGAATAGAATCTGTTGCACAGATTTTCTACATCGACTCAACAAACCGCTACCGCTGGATGGACTGTATACCCGGCATTACGGTATCTTCTATCATTTCACGCGTATCTGAAATTGAAAGGACTTTGACAAGACAGACTGCTTCATCTGCCAATACAAACAGCTACGGCCTTCCATACGATCCGAATGCTGCTTTTAACGGCAAACAAATTGAATTTGATGCATCCAGTTATTTTAATTCAGGTATCCTGGGAATCCCAGAAGACAACTACATTTATTTCTATATCATGGAACAGGGTCCCTATGGCTGCTATGACTGGAAGGAACAGTGCTGGCTTTGGGTGACACACGACAGGATTAAGGAAGCGGAAATTGACTTTACCAAATTCTACAGCAGGATAGACCTTTCAAAGACAAAATTGAACCGTGACTTTAAAGGAACTCCTCTCGGACCTCAGGTAAATGAAGTGAAGGATGAGCCTGCTCCTCAAGCACAAACTTCTACCGCTGCATTAAATGAATATGGACTTCCATACGACCCTGATGCAGTGCATATAGAACTTCCGGCGGGCAAGAAGACTCTCGGTTCTTATAGCATAATGAAATCCGCTAAAAATCCAGACTGGGTAAGCATTCAAAGCATGATAACAGGAGGCTGGTACACCTATGACCTCAAGAATCAATGCTGGGAGTCTGCACGAGGATTAAATACGGATGCTTTGGACATCTCTCTGCTTTATGAGAAGATAGACTTGTCAAAGACTGAACTTATGCGTGCCAAAACGGGAATTTATTGTGGTGGCTGGAAAAACATAGCAATTAAATATGTAGAGGCCAAAGAAGATGAGAGAATAGCTGAGTTGGAAAAAAATGCCACAAAGAGCAAAATCACCTATGGACGCAAGAATTCTTACGGTCTGATTTATGACTATGATTACAGAATTAGCCGTCAGGTAATGATTTTCATGGAAAAGGGAATTACGGGAAGTGTAGATGACAATACCAAGATGATTGTCTTCAAGAATAAGAACGGAGATATAGTCGGAAAGTACGATTATGATCAGCAGGTTTGGGCATCACGAAAGGCAGATTTCTCTCTGACTGATGTGGAGCTTGCCATGTTCTATACAGTTATTGAACTGAGGGCAACCCAGCTTAACCGCGATTACTCAGGAACAGAGATTCTTCG
>JAGADS010000359.1 GCA_017613485.1 Treponema sp. | reverse complement strand
GTGGTTCGGAGTGTCAGGACCCATCAACGGAGCAGAGGACGTCCCGATGTACGTGAACTATCTCTTTGTGGACCAGAAACCCTATCTTGTACTGCGTTTCCCCACAAAGCTCTGCAAGTACAGTCACGACCTCTACACCCCCTACGAGGAGATATACCTAACCAGGGAGCAGGCAGAGAAGCTGTGCACCATCCTGGACCAGTCCGCCCTGGAGGCCCTGGTAGAGCAGAACCAGGAGAAGACGATATACGAGTATTAGTCGCAACCTTCGGTTGCTCTGAGAGTTTTTCCTTGCTCGCGAGGGCTCTCATTTTTTGCTATCGCAAAAAAACTGAAAAACTCTCGGTAGGGTGTTTTCTTGATGTTCGCTCTTACTCGCGAAGGCTCGCATTTTTCCTTCGGAAAAAACGACAAAACTTTGTAATTAAATAGCAATGGTGACATTTTTTGCTGTCGCAAAAAAACGTAAAAACTCTCGCTAGGGTGTTCTCTTGATATTCGCTCTTGCTCGTGAAGGCCCGCATTTTTCCTTCGGAAAAAACGACATAACTTTATAATTAAATAGCAATGGTGACATTTTTTGCTATCACAAAAAAACGTGGAAACTCTCGCTATGGTGTTCTCTTGATGTGATAAGTATTTGACTTGAGACCGGTAATCATTAAACATGGTTGCCGGTCTTTTTTTTGTGTGTGGTGTGGTTTTGTTTCTATTGAGAAGCTAATTCTTGAATTTCTAAAACTGTGAGCCCTGTTCCCTCCGCAATCTGTTCGACTGTAAGAACATTCATCTTAAGAAATTTCCGTGCATTCTCAATGGCATTGGTGCGGGCTCCCTGGGACAGGCCCTGTTGAATGCCCTGGGAGATACCTTGTTGAATACCTTGGGAGAATCCTTCCTTCTCCCCTTTCCTGTATGCATTGTTTTCGCGTGAGATGCAGTCGCGGACAAAGCGCTCGTAGCCTATCTGGTTCTCCCATTCCTGCTGGTCGCGGCTCATGGTGTTTAGTAGTGTCTCTGCCATGTTAACTTCCTTTTGCCTTGCGGACAATGTTGTGAGAAATTCCCATACCCTCGGTTTCTCGTAGCTCATTATAAGCATAGCCCAGAATTCAATTTCCGACAAGTGTTCTGGTCTCTTTTTCAGGATTTCCTCGATTTTCGGAAGCTCTATGAAATGTATCTGTACAATGTCACTAAGCTCCCTGCAATCCTCCTTCTCCTTGTAGACATAGCTGTGGTGAAGCCTTGAGTCATTCACGATGTTGAAGTCAACGAATTGAACCTGATAGATATGGGGAAGAAATGCATAGTCGTCACCTCTGCTCAGCGCATTGTGGGTAAGGGCAGCCGTGTAATAGATTGACCTCTTTACCTGGTCATCCTGGTACATGCTGTTCTGCATCTCAACCTCCACCTCGCTGCCATCGTCCAGCTTGCAGTGTATGTCCAGACGCGGAAACTTGCCGTCCATCCGGGTCGGAAGAATCTCCGGGTTCAGGACCTTTGTGTCCGTCACTGTTTTCCCAATTACAGCGGATAGCATCCTTTTTCGGCAATAATCCGATTCAACACAATCCTTTGAGAAGAAGGACTTGAACACTACGTCATTTTTCAGGTTGAGCAGCCTTTTCTGAGCTACGGCCTGGGCAGCCTGTTCCCTGACCTCATCGTCAATGATAATCTGATACCGCATATTCGGCTCTGAATTAATGAAACTGTTTGTCATAAAAACTCCTTATATAAAATAATATTCGCGGAGCATATTGTCCGCATGGGAGAAAATGTTTTTCCCCATACTATATAAATAGTATCAGACATGTCGTTTTTAACAATTTTTTGAGAAGAATTTTGAAAAAAAGTGAAAAATTTTTGCATTTTCATTCAATTTGCGAAAGGATTGGGGCGAATAGCTTTTCTGAAACTTCTGCAAGCTCCTGTAATGTCTGCTCTGATTTGTGAGAAGCATAGTGTTCAAGCATGAGGCGGCTTTTGTGACCGGTGGCGAGCTGGAGTTTTCGTTCGTCGATGAAGTCTGCCATATTGCTTGCAAAGAAATGTCTCCATCCGTGGAATGAAACTTCATTGGCATACGGTATGTTCAATTCGGAAAGAACATGGTGCAATGCCTCATTCCAATGGCGGCCCTGACATGGAACGGTTTTCTTATATCCCCAGAAAACGAAATTATCCTCGGCATAACCGTATGGATTATGGTGCATCAGTTCATTCAATTCATGGATTATCTTTTTGGAGACCCTCACCTCACGTTGCTCACCGTTTTTAGGACATTTAAGGCCTTCAAGTCGTGCCCAGTTGTGCCGGACATAAATCCTGTCTGAACCTATATCCCGAAACTGCAGAGCCTGAACCTCCCCTATCCGCATTCCTGTGCAGGCAGAACAGAGGTTTGCAAGACGATACATTGGATTTTTCCAAGGCACGGAGAATACCTGTATTGCCTCGCTCATTGTAAGGATCCTGCGCGGTTTGGGATTAACATGACAGTAGACTATTCCACTAAAGCAGTCGTTGTCTGTAAGCTTATTGTTGAACGCCCACTTCAAGGCACATGTTGCAGAGCGCACTATCTGATTGACGGTCTCAGAGCTGAGCATTTTTGTCTTGAATCGCCTTATGCCATTGTCTGCTTTTGTCCTTCCGTAAACTTTTTGAGGATTACATGCCAGAGTCCTGAGCTGTCCCTTTATGTCATTTGAAGTGATTGAACCAAGCGGCCTGTTTCCATATTTCGGTATCCAGTAAGTTCTTGCACGGCTTAGCATTATGTCTGCATAACGCCTGTGAACCGACTGCCCTACAATCAATTTTTCCCTGATGTAAGGTGAAGTATCGTAATTCCAGAACCGCTCAAGGAAATGGGCAAAAGTCTCGGACTCGGGGGTTAGCGGCATGATAGCTGATACGATATAACGCTTGAATGTCAAAGCCTGCACAAGATTCCTTACACATTCATCACTTAATTCAACGGATAACACGGTGTTCACCAGCTGCTGTTCATCAATTATTGACATAATTTATAACCTTCTACTTGATTTTTAATAATTTTACGATAAAATATATAGAAGGAATAATGTTTTTTTTTGGAGGAAGTAGATGAAAAACACCTATACACTCGTACCCCCCAACGAGATGCAGCATGAAGGAATCAAATTTCAGCTTCACTCCGAATTGTCATGTCTCACCGAATTGTCATGTCTCACCGAATTGTCATGTCATTTCAAATTGTAATGTCTCTCCGAACTTGATTCGGAATCTCTTTCTTCTCCTTATTCTCCCTTTTACCCTGCTTTTATCCTCTTGTGAATTCTGGCAGGTCCCTGTCCGTGATTATCTTGAAAAATGGACAAGTGAAATTGCCATAGACAAATTTGAAGTTGACGGTGTGGAAACCTACTATGACAAAGACGGTAACCTGTGCGTAGGAAGTGAAAATGATGCCCCAATGATCCTTTACCTGCGAAATCCACATCATTATGTATTGGGAAATAGCAGTATGGTAGTAGGTGATGAGATACAGGATACTTATGGTTATGGAACTGCTGCTCCATATATAATCCCTGAGTACGGTGACAATACTTTAATAACACAAGATTCAGATGACACAACAATACTTCGTTTTACTTATCCGAGTACTTATCTTGAAACTAATGATGGAGGAGGGGAAATCGGTAAAACGATAACAATCCAGCATCCTTATAATGGTGATTACAGGGCTTTTACGTTTAGTCTTAAATGCAACTCAAAGCCCCCAAAGATTACAAATGCCGCGATAATGCGTAAGGAAGTAAATAGTGTAAGCTATTATGTCCTTGCATTTGACTGTCCGGATACATCAGGCATACACAACGATATTGCATCCATTACAATAAACGGAACAAGCTACACTGCGACTCCCAATCCCAGCGGAACTTTAACATTTGAAGATACAGATAAATTCCAAACAGGAATAAGAGGTCAATTAGAAAAAATTAATAAAGAGTTTCAGGATACACCAGCAACCTCTGTTTATTTTGTCTCTGGGGAGCAAGTTGTCGATTTCCAAACAAAAACCTATACAATCGGCTTTACCGACGCAGCAGGATTAAAAAGCTCCATAACACTTGATACTGCCACGGCAAGTGTTGCAGCCCCAAAAGTTTATGACAATGAATCAACACAAATCGGTACCGGTGTGAATACTATTCATATTGATTATGATGGTGTAGAATACAGTACAGTAACAATACATGCTCCGACAAAAGATGTCGCAGAAAATGATCTTGAAAATCAAAGTATAAAACCAACCATTAAGTGGACACTTTATAATGATGACAATTATACAGCAGATGAAGCAACACAAGTTCCAGCAAATACTATAACTTCAAATACCGATCCAAACTCAGGAAATGTAACTTTACAGATTCCTAATGAAGGTCACTATGTCCTTAAAGTCCATGCAGAAAAGGAAGGATACTTGCCTTCAATTAAATCAACGTACAAACTTAACCTTGAATACGCACAGCTAAAAGCCCCTGTCGTAAAAAACACAACAAACGGAGCAAACGACAATCTTGTTTCTTCCAACAATAACTACATTGCACTTTATAATAATTTTGTCTATGTAAAAATCCTTCTTCCAGATCAAACTGTGGATGAGGATAATATTAATTCTTCAGGCGCAAAAATCTACTATAAGTGGGGAGAAGGAACAACCCCGTCAAACTATAGCTTCACTCCAAACGGAAGTGATACTACAATTCCTATTGGTGGCTACGGACAATATTACGTCACAGTATACGGTTCCAAACCGGGTTATAGGGATTCTGATCCTGTGACATATCTTATAAAGGCATATAATTCAGACCTTTATGTCAAAAGTCTTGGAAATGATACGGATAACGACGGTTCTTCAAATAAGCCTTATGC
>JAGADS010000044.1 GCA_017613485.1 Treponema sp. | reverse complement strand
GAAAGATAGTCAACTCTCTTAGGTGTAAGGGATTTCGTGATGAATTTAATCTTTAGTACACCGCTTCCGAGCAAACGGCCCATCCAATAGCTTATTATGTCGCTTGCATAAATTCCTGCGTATAGTCCGATGTAGTTCGGTATAAGCTGGGCAGGATCCTCATGTGCGATAAGAGCGGACATCACTATAAGGACATCTTCTGAGATCGGCAGGTTAAACCCCGCAAGAAGGAGAGAGAAAAAACAGACTAAAGGCCAGTAAGTAAAATAACTGCTGAAAAAAGCTATAATTGAATCCATTTGTTTCCGCCACAAATAAAAGCCTTCAATAATGTACGTCAATATAGCAAAATTTTCAAGTACATTCAGTAATTATTTGTCTGGTTCATTGTTAATCATTTCCTTGATAAAGACTTCTCCAGTGACACTGTTAATCTGGTTGTACCAGTCAAATAAGTTATAGTTGCTTTTGTTCAGAAGATTCATTATTTCCAGATCCTTTTTGTCACGCTCAGAGAAAGAATAACCCGCGCTTTGAAGGAAATCCTCTGCCTCGTTCAAGGAAAGCCTCAGGCCGAGGGCAAGCTGAATGCATGTGTCTTTCTTGGGACGGTAATCAGGTTTCCTGTTGCTTAGGATTTTGCTGAATGTCTGCTTGGAAATATAAGCGGCATTATAAATGTCTGAATTCTTGTTTTCCGGGAACCGCTCAAAATATTTCTGCATGTACCACTCAAAGCGATCCATAAATGATTGATGCTTCTGAGGAATGTCATCTTTCCTGCTTTGCTGAACGTCTGGCAGCCTGGATTTAATTCTGTCCAAAACCAGCTGAGAAAAGGAACGTGTATCCAATTCCTTTGTGTAATCCTCAAATGTTTTTCCGTTGTTGTCCTTGGCATTTTTGTCTGCACCGTTTCGTAAAAGAAGTGTCATGATTGACTGATTGTTTTTGCAGGAAGCATACATTAAGGCAGTTACTCCGTCTTCATCCGCCTTGTTGATGTCCGTGTCATAAGCTATCAGGTGGGTGGCGGCATTGTCTGCATTTACATAACATGCAATCATCATGGGAGTCATTCCAAAATAAAGTGTGTCATCAGGATTACAGTCATAATCCATGCACACATGAATAATGTCCGGGATGTTTTTCAGGCATGCAGCGGTCAGGGCGGCAAAAGCCATCTGTTTAGGATTTTTGCTTCTTCGTAAAAGAGCATTGGTTGAGTTAATATGCCCTTTCATTGCGGCCTTTATCACAGCCTGAGTGTATTCGGTGTCAGGTATCGTTTGGGTTTGTGCAAGCAGTTCAAGAGTGCTTACGGAATTGTTCTCTGCGGCAACAAGAAATGGCGTGTTCTTGTTTATGTCTTTAATGCTCAGGTCAGCTCCTTTTTTTATCAGCTTATCCGCTATGATGTAACTGTTATATTGAGCGGCAACAATAAGGGCTGTACGTCCCATCTTGTCCGTGAAATTTATGTTTATGCCCGCATCTATGAGAATCTCTGCTGCTGATACCTGGTTTTCGGTGATGCAGTGGATTAGGGCATTGTTGCCTGCATAATCAACTGCATTGATGTCTGCCCCAGCTTGAATAAGGAGGCTCAGCATTTTTACGCTTCCGAAGTTTGCAGCTAACAGCAATGCCGTTTCTCCGGTGATCTGCTTTTCCTCCAGCTTTATGTCTTTATGTGCAAGGAGCTGCCTGACAGAATTTACGGAATCATTGAAGCTTGCATGCATTAGGGGAGTTTGTCCCTTGGTGTCACTTCTGTTTATGTCTGCACCAAGTTCCAGAAGTACCTTAACACAGTCAGCCTCATCATAGGCAGATGCGAGTATTAAAGGCGTTACTCCAGATTCTATGCACTGCTCAACATCATAACCTGATTCTACAAGAGGCTTAATTCCTTCTGCATCGTTCCTTAAAATACAGTCGGCGATTTTGTTTATGCTTGATATCTTGCCGTCGTCTGTAAGGTTCAGAAGGGAGACAATCATCGGCATTCCATCCTTGGGATCATAGAAATTCAGGAATGCGAATTTTGATGTTATGACCAGGGACCATGTTGCGTTAAGCTCTGTCATTTTTCTTTTTACAACCGGAGAAAGAATTGGATTTTCCCTGAAATCCTCTGGTCTGGGAATACGGCATCCGAGTGATTTTATTTTTTCAGCTATGACTGTAAAATCATTTGTCATAAAATAAATGAGATCAAGATCCTCTATCATAAGGGGAACCCATTTTTCAAGCACAAGCTCGCTTTCCGGTTTCTTCGCTGTATCAAAAGTGAAAGACATGAAAATCTCCTTATACAAGTATAAACCATAATATACGATATATCAAAGGATAAGTGGTCAACTGTCAGGCGACTTTTTGGGGGGGAGATTTTTTTGATGACACCAAAGATTAAAAATGTTAAGGGAATCGCCTGATAATTTCTGATTGCAGGGACCGTATGCCTGCCGAATGACCATGTTTGGGGCAATTTCTATGCAGATTTTGAATTTTCTTTTGTTTGTTGCATAAATAATTGTGGATAATCTTTTTATAACTGATTCTGTGTATGAAGCTACACAATTATGCATCTGACTCCCAATTGTACGAAGTGTCTCGCTGTCTTTAGCAACAAGAAAATTCCATTTTCCATCATCAGAATTTGCCGTTTGCAGACAATCAGAAACTATTATTGATTCTAAATCAAGATAATACTGCTCAATATTGAATTTGACGTTTCTTCTTATTGTTTTGTTAAAGATATCCTGATATGAGTTGACGAGAAAATCATGGATATTCCTGTTAAAACCCTGCTTCATTATCATGAATTTTTCTTTTTTCGTTATGTATGGTGAACTTTTACTGTATAATCTTATTCCATCTGTTACGTATATTCCGTCAGAGGATCTATAAAGCCTGGCAATTTTGGTTAATGAATTCCATACGTTTATTTGAGAGTTAAATTCCAGCATATCTTTTGTAAAAGTTTTTAAACCTTCCATCCTGCTGCCAGTTTTTTCTAATGGAAATCTGATTGTAAAATAGTCTATGAGAAAACGGAAATTTTCAGAAGTGCTTTTTTGTAGTAAGTTTACGTCGGTAAATCCAAGAAAGTGTGCCGCTGCATAGTAGACTATACTTTTAGGTTCATCAATATACATTTTTTTTAGTTTTCTAGTAGGGGTAATGTTCATTGTTTTTAGCATCCAACTTTGAGCGTCTGGACAGGCGCCGTGGGAAAGCTCTGTGAAGTTATAATCATCTGTGTTTATATCCCAATAGTGTGCTATCATGAAAAAATTTAAATTGTATGGACATTTTATGAATGCAAAAAGTAATGTAAGGCCGGATAGTTTTGTAGATGTTTCAGGCTTAATTCCAAATTTTATTTTATATTTTTCCCGGATATCATCGATAATTGTGTCAATGACTTCTTTGCATAAGATGTTTTCAGCTGTTTCAATATTACGTAGAAAAATGCCGTCACATGTAATTTCTTTTTTGAATGGATCAATTCTCATGTATTGTTCGGAAGTCTTAATGCCATTTGTTGAAGAAATTTGTGATAAAACAGTAATGTAATAGATTCCTCCTGTATTTAAAATCTCGTAGCCATAAATGAACTCTGCATATTCTTTTATAAAAGGCTTTCTCATTAAGGTTCCGCATTCACTTTTGATTGCATTATCTTGAATTCCAGATATTTTTTCCCAGGTTTTATGAAGATGGCAGAATACCAATCTTTTTTTACAGTCAAGAATTGTTGGAGTTACAGGACAAGGCTGACATTCTGATTCTATGAATCCATCTATTGTTTGATTGTATACCCAATATTTAATCATGTTGGCCTCCTTGTACATACATAAACTCTCTGGGGCTAGAAAGATTATCTAGTATGTCTCCAAGAGTCTATTCCAACCAAGAGCGTGCATAAAAATACACCACCAAGAATGCAAAGAAATAAGTCTGCAAACATTTCTCCTTCTCCTAGGATTAACAGAAAAATTAATGGAATAGCTGAAAGACCTCCAAAAATAATGAATATCCATTTTATTCATGAAAGAAAGGCTTTTATCGGCTTGTTCCTATGACTGATTTTGCCTGCAATATTATTTTTTGATCCCTCTTCTTGAGCGATTCTTAATGCTAGTACGTCAACATATTGTTTTTCCAGAGGAGACATCATCTGCATGTAATTACAGCGGCTTTTCTCAATCTCGCAGTTAAGGCATTTCTCTTTGGTGCAAAATCCAGAATTCCTCATCAAGATACACTGTGCCTTGATCTCTGCTGCCATTTTGATGTATTTGTCCATATCAGTTTCAATTCCAATTTGCATAGCTTGCCTCCTTTGAACTTGACAGTTTATCCATTTAATGCTAAATATAAACTAAAGTCATTCCCATGTCACGGGAATGGAATTGCTTTTTTTAATTAAAAAATATGGATTTTATTTCTTTTGCTGTATAATAAAGTTAGATTAAGATATTTCAATTATTGAGGGAAAAATGGATAAAGGATATTTCAAATCAAAAAATAGACTTACTTTCAAAAGAAAAATAATGGAAGAAATCGATGATGATGAAATATATGTAAATGTAATAGAATCATTAGGTGTTTTTAGAATTTCAAAGCGAGATTTTTATAAAAACTTTGATAATGTCGTTGCTTCACAAAGTTGGATTCAAGGAATCTATAGTTATAAAAAAATTCCTTCGTGGGCGAATAAATATTTATCCCTAAATAATAATACAAACAACGTTCAAGCAACAGAAATAACATCGCGAAAAACCAAAATGACCAATAAAAAGGACAATCCTGATATTGTTGGAGATGAAATTCGAGAAAAGATCAGGGAAATTGGAAAATTATGGTATAACTCTCCTCACAAGCTCATATTATCAGAGGACGCGTGCAATTATTGGGCTAAGTTAATTAATGAATGGTCAAATGATGAAAGCCTGCCTCTGGTTGTAAGAAAAGAAACTAAACGTAGAGGTGAATCCATAAATCATCCTTCTGGAAGAGAAATAATTTTTTCTGATAATTCTTTTGCAACTTGGATAATTTGTAATGTGATAGAAAATGTTAAATTCACACTTAAAGAAATAAAGAAACTTCTTGAGAATGATGAAATTCCTTTCATGTATATTGCTACAAAGGAATTAAAAGAAAAAGCAAAGTATAAAAAACAACTAGGTGATAATGAAACAATCGGTTGGAGGTTGTGTCATAAAGAAGCAATTGGTTTTTACACAAAAGAGAAAATTGAATCAATGGACATAGATGCTATTAAGCAACATTTTCTCAAATATGCAAATCCCAAAAATATCTTTTTACTGCCAATAGAAATTGGATTTCTTGGGGAATTAAAAGAATTCATAGAAGAACAAAAGTAAGAAAAATTTTTTAATGGAGAATTGGTATGCCAGTTGACTTTACGGAAAAAGCAAAACGATATCAGGCGATTGATGAGATAATTGCATCTGGAAGGAAATTGAAATGGAATCAGATTATTTCTGAGCTTGCCACAAAATATGATATAAAAACCAGTAAAACTTCATTTTTCCGGGACATTGAAGAATTACAGGAAAAATATCAGGCTCCGATAGATACGGATTTTGAGACAAACGGATATTTCTATACTGATCCAAAATACCGGCTGCCACGTTTTTACACCGATGAAAACGCTGCAAAAGCCGCTAAACTGATTAAGACACTCATGGAGACGGTAAAGGATAATCCACTTTACAAGGAAGCACAGGAAGTCTTTGAATCTCTTGCAATTGAAACCCGTGACCTGTCGATTGAGAATATAAAGATAAATAAACAGCCTGACAATGACAGGATAATTTTTGTCGGTGCCCCGAATAAAAATATTCCGGCCGAAACATGGAGAATTATTGACAAAGCACTTCAGGAAAATAGACTGATTGTTTTTGAATACCAGTCGCTGACAGACAAGAAACCGTCTACGAGATGTGTTCAGCCATGGCAACTGATTTATGATAACGGTAATTGGAACTTGCATGGTTTTGATGTTAACAAGAAAGGAAGGAGACGTTATTCCCTTGGTGAAATGAAAAAACTAAAGCTTACGGAAGAAACTTTCAAACTTCCCTCAGATTATGATTTTCGGAAAATGACAGTCGGTTCATTTGGTTGTATGTGCCACGATTATTATTTGGATTTCAAGATTCATCTGCATGGATATGCCGCACGATATGCAAGAAACAGGCTTTGGGGAGAAAACCAGACAATTATTGATGACAGGAAAAATCCTGGTCCTGATGGTGATGGCATCATATTGAGTTTCCGCAGCAATCAACTGAACTCAATCAGACGATGGACATGGCAATGGGCGGATGAAGCTTTCCCGATTGCTCCAAAGGAATTAGTCGATGACTGGCTTGATAGAAGGGAGAAGGTGAATGGGATTAAGGTGTAATTAGTCTTTCATTCACCGGGAAAAGACAGAGTTGTTGAAGGTGCTGTACATCAAGGCAGTCTGTCCGTTTGCATCCTTGGCATTTATGTCCGCACCCAGTTCAACCAGGGCCTTTAAGCAGTCGAATGAATCCGTACTGGCCGCAAGCATCAGGGGGGTGACTCCTCGTTCAATGGTCTGGTTTATGTCATAGCCTTTTTTGACAAATGACCGCAGTTCATCAGCGTCATCGTTGAAGACAGAATGGAAGAGCCTTACGACGCTGGAATTAGTTCCGTCCGGGGTCAGGGCTGAAAGAAAGAGTATGTAGGGAGTTTGACTTTTTGGCTCCAGATAATTGAGGATGGAAAAGTTGGTCTTGACAGTCAGGGACCATGTTGCGCCGAGCTCAGACATTTTCCGCCTTACTCTCTGGTCAAGCAACGGATTTTCCCTGAAGTCCTCCGCTTTGGGGATTCGGCAGCCAAATGACCTGAGCTTTTCACAGATGACGGTAAAATCATTGGTCATCAGGTAAACCAGATCCCTGTCCTGAATTCTCAGGGGCACAGATTCTTCAAGTACAAGTTCTCCCTCAGCTTTCTTTACGGCATCAAATATCAAGGCCATACAAATCCCCCTTTACTAAGTTTAGCACAAGTTTCATATATGTTGAATATACAGCGGTTTAAAAGCCAAAAGGTCGCCTGCCAGTGGACTTTTTTAGTCTGAAAAGCGACTCTATCACATTAAAAAAATATTTTAAACTTTTTGTCAAAAATACTTGACATAATACAAAATGTCGTGTATATTATACAAAAAGACAAACAGGAAGTGCACGCCTGTTTTCTTGAGAATAAATCAGATAATGGGATTTGGAATGTCCCGTAAAGGAGAAATATTATGTCTATAGCATTTGGAATCGGATTGGTAGTTGGTCTTGCGGTTGTTTTGGTTACTGTGGTTTTGATCAAGAGGAAGGGAATGAAGGGCTCTGAGTATGACGAGCGTCAGATTGCTGCCAGGGGAAGGGCATTCAGGGGCGGATTCATTACCTTTGTGCTGGCTGAGGTTGTTGTCTTCATCATCGAGATATTTACCGGTGAGCCTCTTGTCATCGGTGTGCCTGGTATCCTTGGAATGCTTATCTGTCTGCTTGCGAGCCTTGTGTTCGTTGAGGTATCGATTTTCAGTGACGCATATTTTACACCGAACAAGTCAATGCCGAAAGCATGGTATGTCATCATGACAGTCTTGGGCATCTCGTTCATAGTAAAGTTCTTTCTTGACAACGACGACTGGTACAGGATCATGAATCTTGCTGCTGGAATATTTATTGTGATAATCATGGCAAGCCTTCTTGTAAAGAAACTGATGTCAAAAAAGGAAGAAAAAGATCAGGACCAGGAATAAGCGGAGGTGCGCAATATGAAGAATCTAAAATTGAAGTCTGCACGCGCACTAAAGGATATGTCGCAGGAAGATTTGGCAAAGGCGGTGAATGTCAGCCGTCAGACAATCAATGCAATCGAAAAAGGAGACTACAATCCTACGATCAACCTGTGCATCGCAATCTGCAGGGTTCTGGGAGTAACATTGAACGACCTTTTCTGGGAGGCAAGTTGATTGTAAGTTGAAAGGAGATTCACTACTTGATCAGCTGGGAAAAAACAGATTGAACACCCAGCTGGTGAATTTCCCGATGGGGATTATGTCGTAGTGAAGGACGTTCTCCAGGATGATGATTGCAAATAATACTATCGTTCCGTAGCGGTAGATTTTGTTTTCTGTCTCTGGTTTGAGGTTCAGGCCTGCAAGGAAGATGTGGCTTCCGTCCAGAGGTGGCAGTGGCAGTATGTTGAATACAAAAAGCCCCAGGTTAATCAGCGCCATGTCAAAGAAGACGATGGTCAAAATGCTCATGATGCTTGCAGGGATTTTCCAGCCGTAGATAATCGGAAAGGCATACTTGAGAAGCAGCATTGATAAAAGTCCAAGAGCAAGATTTGAAAGCGGACCCGCCGCCGCAATAAGAGCCTTGTCCCTTCGCGGATGAGACAGGTTTTCCGGGTGAAATGAAACAGGTTTAGCCCATCCGAATCCCGCAAACAGTATGAAGATGAATCCCAGCGGATCAATGTGCTTGAGTGGATTGAACGTGATCCTGCCTTCTGTCTTTGCCGTTTCATCACCCAGCTTGTATGCCGCAAGAGCATGACAGTATTCATGGAGCGTAAGTCCAAGTACGATGCCGGGAATGGAATAAAGCTTTGAAACTAAATCAAAATCACCCATAGAATAATTATTAATTACCGGTCCTATTTTTCTTTGTGCCTCTTGTCAAGCTCATCATAGACATCCTGCCAATTCACTCCCTCTTTGTACATGAGGACGCTTACGAAATACAGAAGGTCTGCCGCTTCCCAGATAACCTCGTCCTTTCCTTCAGCTTCAGTAAGTTCCTCGGCCTCCTCCATGACTTTTTCGCGAACACGCTTGTCGTTCAATGTGGCGGTATAGCTTCCGGGACGTGGATTTGCAAAACGCTCGCTTATTGTCTGGTACAGGCGTTCCATGCTGCTTTTTTCGTCTGCCTCGGAGCCAAAGCATGTCCAGTGTCCGGTGTGGCATGTAGGTCCGTCGGGTATTACTGTTGCAAGGATTGTATCGCGGTCGCAGTCAACACGCATTTTTACAAGGTTAAGGTAATTGTTGCTTGTCTCTCCTTTTGTCCAGAGAGTGTTTCTTGTCCTGCTGAAGAATGTGAGTTTTTTTGTCTCAAATGATTTTTCAAGGGCCTCTTTGTTTGAGTATCCCATCATGAGCACTTGGCCGTGAGTGCTTTGTGCGATTACAGGAATCATTCCGTCAACTTTTTTCCAGTCAAGGCATCTGATGAAGCTGTCCTTTAGGTCAACTTTTCCGGTGTAGAGTGCCATGCCAAGCTGAACGTCACAACCCATGCGCTCAAGTTCTTCGATCTGGTCAAGTGAATTTACTCCACCCGCTGCGACCACACGGCATTTAACGGCTTCCCTGAGGGATTTTACCATGCTCATGTCCGTGCCCTGCATGCATCCTTCCTTTTCCACACAGGTGAACAAAAGCTCGCTTGCAAACTGTTCCGCCGCCTTTGCCCCTTCCACAAGGGAAATGTTAGCGGTTTCCGTCCATCCCTTGAGTGCGATTTTTCCGTTGATGGCATCCACAGAGATTATGACCCTCTGTTTTCCGATTGCATCACAGAGTTCCTTGAGAAAAGCCGTGTTGAGGATTGGGTCTCCTTCGCTTTTCCTTTCCGCATTCCAGGCCGCCGAACCGATGATTACTTTTTCGGCTCCAAGTGAAATCAGCTGCCTTGCCTTCTTTACGTCGCGAATTCCTCCGCCTACCCTTACGTTGCCCTTACGCAGCAGTGACTTTAAAAGTGCCGTATTCTTGGTGTTGCCCTTTTCGTCTGTATTACGCATTGCCGCGTCCAGGTCAATGATTGCAACCTCACCGTATGTATCAAATTGTGCGATAAGGGCATCAGCATCATCACGCTGCAATACAAGATCCTTACCGTTTTTCAACTGAACAACATGTCCGTCTTTCAAATCAATAGAAGAAATTACCATAATAATATCAGTATATCAGATAGAAACATGTAAATCAATTATTATAGTGGTAAAAAACGCTTCCCATCGGTGTCTGTCCCACACAAACGGCTTCCGCGCTTCGCTTGTGCAGATGTTTGTGTGTGCCAGCCGCCGATTCCAGCGTTTTATCGGTCAAAATTAATAATTGACTATTTCTCAATATTGCCAAAATTAAAAGACTAACTCCTAGCAAATATACTGTATTTATTCATAAGTATCTCCATTGTGTTTTTTTTACTTGAAAAAGTTGTCTATTGGTTTTAGTATAAAGATATTGGTGAAAACATGTGAATGATTAATGAACTAAAACTTATAAAAATGTTTTCATCGTAGGAACTTTTTGTATGTTGATAGGAGGTAATTATGAAAAAAACATTCTTGAATTTTCTTCTTTTGAGTTTTACAATTTCTTTATTTGCTCAAAAGAACACAGGACGAGTGATTATTCCTGAATCGAATCTTAGATTTAAGGCAAATGATGACTATACAGAAGTAAAGATAACAGGCTTCAAGAATGATAATAAGTTTATGGGTAAAATACTTGAAATTCCGGCAGAGATACAAGGTGTACCTGTAACGTCTATTGGGAATGGAGCATTTGAATATGCTGGATATGGTATAAGTGGTTTATGGATACCAGATTGTATTAAGAAAATAGATGAGGAAGCATTTTATTATTCTATGTTTTCTTCTGTAAGGCTTCCTAATGGTCTTGAAACTATTAAACCAAGAACATTTGAAGGATGTCAAATAAAAACTATAGAATTACCTTCGTCGGTCAAAAAGATAATGGCTTTTGCTTTTTATGGCTCTTCCCTTGAGTCCTTTACAATTCCTGAAGGTTGTGAGATTGGTAATCCTTTTGATAAGGATAAAGGTGAGTATTTGTATGAGAAAG
>JAGADS010000358.1 GCA_017613485.1 Treponema sp. | reverse complement strand
TTCCAATGCGTGCGTTTCATGAATTTATTGTTGTTCATTCCGAATCCATGTCCGCCTTTTTCATATTCCGCAAATGTAATGTCATGGCCTTTTTCCTTTATGGCATTGTAAAGCCTCTGACTGTTTTCGAATTTGACTACATGGTCATCGTGGCATGCAACAAGATAAACGGGAGGCATTTTGTCCGGTACCTGCAATTCAAGAGAGAGCATGTCTTTTTGTTCCTGTGTTGGTTTTTTTGTCCTTAACAAACTCCACCTTGACCATGCGTGATATATGTCGTCCTGCATTGAGACAACAGGATAAACAGAGCAAATCCAATCTGGTTCAAGAGAAACCTTGGTATTGATTTCAACATCGGAAAGAAGGTTTAATCTGTTGCAGTATTCTGCCTGCCAAGCCGCAAGATGTCCTCCTGCAGAAAAACCGATTAAGCCGAGGCTGTCGGGATCGATTTTGTATTTATCCGCATTTTCCCGCACAAGTTGAATGGCCCTCTGCAAATCCCTCATCATGTCAGGATATTTGTAGCCTGCTGCACTTATTCTGTACCTTAGGACAAAGGCAGTGAAACCCTTGCTGTTGAACCATTTTGCAACACTTTTGCCCTCGTTGTTCATTCCGTGATGGTGATAGCTTCCACCAGGTAAAATGATTACTGCGGGTGTCAGTGCATTTTCAGCTGATTTGTCTGTATTGAAAAGATACATGTTTACAGGACGGCCGCTCGGTAAATCGATTTTAATTCCATCCCATATACTTATAGTTTTATCTCCGTACGCAAATCCAAAAAGTGCCGCCGCAAAAACTAAAAAAGCTGCCAAAATTGTCTTTTTCATAAAAGTAAATCCCAGTTCTATTCCATTAATTCTGTTTTTGTTACTTTTTGAACTATGAAAATTTACCACAATATCATAGCACAAAAAGTAAACTTTGTCATTGATTCACGGATTACCACCATGCAAAGAATATTCCGGCAAGAGGGGAGAGCACAATCATCAGCACGGAGAACGTAAAGGACTCTATGGAAATGAGTGTGGCACGCTGCTCCGACGGGAACATGCCCTGCAAAATCGTGTTTGTCCTTACCTGCAATGCGTCATCGGCGAACGAAGACATAAATCCACCGAGGGACATTACAAGATAAAGGCCTGAGTGTTCCATCGCAATTCCAGAAAGAATCACAATAAACGCAAGAGCAAAAATTACACGGTAGCGGAAACGCTTTGCATGTAAGATCATGCGTGCACCAAGTATTCCACCGGCCTGCATGGCAAGAAGGGAAATACCCAGCGCCCACTTTGGGATTCCTGCCATGGGTAACTTTGCCTGAAGGAAAAACAAAAGAAGAATGTCCAGTGCACCCACAAAGGAATTCGTGAACATCAACAGCATTGCTTTTTTTTGTTTCCTCAGGAATAAAAAGCTTTCCTTAAAGCACCCGAGGATTTCTTTCCACACGCTCTTTTTTTCTTTTGGCGGATTAAGCCTGATTTCCACAAGACTTGCTGTAATTGCCAGTTGAACCAGTGCAAACAGCACACTCACGGAATAGGATATCCTGTAGCCCAGTATAAGCGACAGACCCGCAGTCAAAGTTGAAAGCCCCTCACACATACGGTAAATTACAAGCTGATTGGATGCATATTTTTCAAAATACACTTCCTGACCAACCGATTTGAGAGAGTCGTAAGCAAGAGCATCCCCGGAGCCGGATGAAAAATTATAGTTGAGTGCCTGAAAAGCGATGGACACACACACGAGAGCAAAATTGTTTGAGAAAACCATCACAAGATTTGCGATTATCCTCATCAGACAGGAAAGCAAAAGAGTTTTCTTTCTGCCAAAGACATCAGCCAGAACCCCCGACGGTATTTCAAACATAATGCTCACGATATGAAATACAGTTTCCGCAAAACCAATCTGTGCAAGAGAAAATCCCCTTGCCGCAAGAATCGCAACCCAGGCCCCGGATAGTGAGATCTGGGCAAAAATAGCCGACGAATACAAGCGCCGGATTTGTGTTTTAATATTGAACATAATAAGCCGCCCCTTTAACGGCTGGTAAATAAAAGCTTTAATCCATTTAACAGATGGGGCTGTCCAAAAACTAAGGCCTGTCATTGTCGTGCTTGTGAACGCCCACGGTAATTTTATAACCTATTAGACAACGCCATGTAAAAAAAAAGGGGATAATAAATTGTCTGGATTTTTCAAAAGAAAGCTGGAATACAGTCTACTGAAATGAACCCACTACCCCTATCGCACGATAGAGAGAGATCCTTTTGCTAACAGTAAAACATTTGTCTTCCACATAATGGTTATATAATAAAAAAATAAAAAATGAATGTCAAGGGGGCGTCTTGGACATAATAAAGTACTTTCTTAATTTTATTTTCTGTTTTATACTTTAATAATGAGAACACTTTTTAATGACGGATGGAAATTCTCCGAGCTTCCTATAGCCGATGAAAATGAAATGTTTAGGGAGGGTAAGCCTGTCCTTTTTACTCCCGATCAGTTTTTAAGCAGGGCTTCTTCCCTTGAATATGAAAGCGTAATTCTTCCGCATGACTGGCAGATTCATCATGTAAAGGACCTGTATAAAAATAGCGTGGGATTCTATAAAAAGACATTTAATCTTACTTCTGATCAGGTTACAGGGCGATACAATGCAATCCGATTTGAAGGCATATACATGAACAGTGCTGTCTGGGTAAACGGTAAAAAGGCAGGTGAATGGAAATACGGATATGCAACTTTTGAGTTTGATATTTCTGAGCTTATTCACACAGGCGAAAATGAAATACTTGTAATCGCTGTATATCAGAACTGCAACACAAGATGGTATTCTGGTGCAGGAATCTACCGTGATGTGACATATATCAGTTCTCCTGCTGTTCATCTTGTTTCAGACGGCATTTATTTTTCAGCAATACCGGAAGACCCCTCTAAACTTAACGGTATCTGGAATATAAGGATTTCTGTTGAAGTTGAAGGAACACTATGCGGCCATAAAATAGAAAATGAAATTGCATTGCCTGATGGGAAGAAACTGGCAAAAACTGAATCACAGGATTTTAAGGATTATTATGAAGTCAAAATTGAAAATCCTCTTCTTTGGGATGTTGATTCACCTGTGTTTTATATCCTAACAACACGTCTGCTTGATAAAAACGGTACTGCCATTGATGAGATAAGTCAGCACTGTGGTTTCAAATATGCAGAGTTCACAAGAGACAAGGGCTTTTTCCTGAACGGCCGTCATTTGAAAATTCACGGGGCATGCCATCATCATGATCATGGTGCATTGGGTTCTGCATTTAATCGTCATGCTCTTCGCAGGCAGTTTACGCGGCTCAAGGAAATGGGTGACAATGCAATTCGCTGCTCACATAATCCTCCTCCGTCTGCATGGATGGATCTGTGCGATGAGATGGGAATCATGGTGGATGACGAAGCCTTTGACATGTGGGAAAAAACAAAGACTCCTTTTGATTATGGAAATTATTTTAACGAATGGCATGAGCGTGATGTTGCAAACTGGGTGCGGCGTGACAGAAATCATCCAAGCCTCATAATGTGGTCGATAGGAAACGAAATCTACGACACTCATGTTGGAAACGGATATGAGATTACCAAAAAACTTTATGCCTGTGTTGAAAAAAATGATCCATGGAAAAATGCCCAGATTACAATTGCATCAAATTACATGATGACCGACGGTGCCCAAAAATGTGCAATGTTGCTTGATACTGTCGGTTACAATTACCTGGAGCGTCTTTACAATGAGCATCACCAGAAATATCCTGACTGGAAAATATATGGCTCGGAAACAGGTGCTACAGTTCAAAGCCGTGGAATATATCATTTCCCTGAATCCCTTAAACTTGTTACGTTCAGTGACGGACAGTGCTCTACCTTGGGAAACTGTTCAACTCCCTGGGGATGCATAGACACTCAGACAGTGATTGCAAACGACCGTGACTGTGAGTTCAGTGCAGGTCAGTTTATATGGACAGGCTGGGATTACATTGGAGAGCCTACACCCTATCACACAAAGTCATCTTTCTTCGGACAGATTGATACTGCTGGTTTTCCTAAGGATACATTCTATCTTTTCAAGTCTGAATGGGCAGGGAAAAATGCAGCTCCTTTTGTTCATCTTTTGCCATACTGGGACTGGAATGAAGGTCAGATGATTGACGTAAAGGCATATACCAATGCAGAGAGCGTAGAGCTTTTTGTAAACGGAAAATCTTTCGGCAGGCAGGAGATAAACCACAGGGATGGCAAGGAACCGTTCGGGCGATGGCAGGCTGAATATCACAAGGGCGAGATAAAGGCTGTTGCTTATGATGAGAATGGGAAAGCTGTTGCAGAAGAAACAAAGAAATCATTTGGTGACCCTGCGCGTATTATTCTAAGACCTGAGACAAGACAAGAAAGCGGCGACACAGGAAACATGCACTTTATTCAGATAATGACTGTTGATAAAAATGGTACACCGGTTGAAAATGCACGCAACTACATCACGCTTGACGTTCAGGGGGATGCAGAATTTCTGGGAATGGATAACGGAGATTCAACAGATTATGACGAATACAGTTCATGCACAAGAAAACTTTTTGCCAACCGTCTGATTGCAATTGTACGTTCTAAAACTCCTGAATCATCTTTTGTGATTACCGCTGCAAGCAAAGACTTACCGAATGTATCCATGAAATATGACTGTATGTCATCGGGGAATGGGAAATGGACAGAGATAGAAGCTGATGATTCAATTAAAGCTGAATGTGATTTTATACCATGCCGTAAAATTGAAATCACCTGCGGCGAGAGTACAGAATTGAATGCAGATCATCGCAATATTAATGTCACTGCAAAAGTATTCCCTGAAAATGCAAGCCTAAAGGAAATCAACTGGAACCCGGTGCTGAAAGAATGTGTTGCATCCGACAATATTTTAGTTACGGAAAAAACCGGCGAGGGAACTGGTATTGAGCATGCTGTTGTCTGTGCAGGAGGAGACGGAGAATGTATCCTGAGGTGTACCGCAAGAAACGGAACAGAATACGACGAGGTTATTAGCGACCTGCCGTTTACTGTAAGTGGAATTGGAACCCAGAAACTTAATCCCTATGAGTTAATCGAGGCCTGCCGCTTTACAGGATATGATAATTCCGACGGTAAACTTGCCCCGGAACTGTCTCTTAAAAGCGGAATCTCTAACCGTAAATGCGGATCCACTTGGGTAAGTTTTGACAAGCTTGATTTTGGAAAAGAAGGTGCCGACACAATTCATCTTCCGATATTCAGTTTTGCAACAGAGCTTCCAATTACAGTTTGGGAAGGAAACGGTACTGGCGGAGAATGCCTCGGTAACTTTACATACCACCATGAATCAATCTACAATACATACTCAGAAAATGTGTTTACACTCAGGAGGCGTTTGTTTGGAGTCCATGCAATCACGCTGTCGCTGGATGTTAATCTTTATCTTCAGGGATTCTATTTTGAAAAATCCAAAAAGGCATTTGCAAAATTACGTGCCCTTGATGCAGATCTTATAACCGGTGATTCCTTTGCAAAAACTTCTGATGCGGTTGAGGGAATAGGCAACAACGTGAACCTGGATTTTGCAGACATGAACTTTGGAGAAGATGCGGCTACAACGCTGACAATATACGGAAAATCAAATACAGAGAACAACACAATCCATATAAAGTTTACAGCATCAGATGGATCAAGCACTACACAGGCAGTAGAATTCTCTCATACAGAAAGCTACGAGGAAAAGATTTTCAAAATTGAGCCAGTAAGCGGAATGCAGAAAATAAGTTTTGTATTCCTCCCTGGCTGCAACTTTGATTTTGGATGGTTCAGGTTTTCTTAGACCATCATCTGATAGATTTTAGTGCAGTCCTCTTTGCTTAATATAACAAAGCCGGAAATTGAGCCTGTCCTTCCATCTCCGTTGCAGAGAACATCAACCAGTTTTGGAATGTCTTCTTCCTTTGCACCAAGTTCTGCGAAATTCCTTGGCATACCGATACTGACCAGGAATGACTGGAATGCATTGATTCCCTCAAGGGCCGTTACCTCTGGATGATCAAAATCCATCTGGCAACCCCACACACGGACGGCAACCTTTGCAAAACGCATGACATCATGATTCATCACATATTTGAAAACGGCAGGCATAGTTACCGCAAGACCTGCTCCATGAGCACAATCATATAATGCAGAAAGCTCATGCTCAATGTTGTGGCTGTTCCAGTCCTGGCTTCTTCCTACACCGCATGAATTGTTGTGAGCCATCATTCCAGCCCACATGATGTTTGCACGTGCCTCGTAATTATTCGGATCAGCTATGACCCTTGGTCCCTCGTGCTTCATTGTCAAAAGAAGGGCCTCGATCAATCTGTCGGTAACCTCTACTTCCTTTGAATTTGTAAGATAACGCTCATAAAGGTGTGCCATGATGTCCGTGATGCCTGCCGCTGTCTGATGTGGAGGCAAAGTCTGGGTCAACGCAGGATTCAGGATGCTGAACTTTGGCCTGATTGCATTTCCGCTTGCACCCCGCTTGAACATGCCCTCTTCCTTTGTGATTACAGAGTCAGGGCTTCCCTCGCTTCCTGCCGCCGCAATTGTAAGGACAGTTCCGATCGGGAGAGCATTCTCTATAGGCTTACCCATGTAGAAATCCCAGAAGTCACCGTCATAAACGACACCGGCTGCAATAGCCTTTGCAGAATCAATTACACTTCCACCACCCACGGCAAGGATAAAATCGACCTTCTCTTTTTTGCAAAGCTCTATGCCCTCGTATACAAGACCGCTTCTTGGATTCGGCTTTACTCCGCCAAGACTCACAAAAGGCACGCCGGCTTTGTTAAGAGAGGCCTCTACCCTGTCCAAAAGGCCTGAGCTCCTTGCGCTTTTTCCACCAAAATGAATGAGAACCTTGCTTCCCCCAAATCTCTTTATCAAATCTCCAGCCTGAGATTCAGAATCCTTTCCGAATGCAAAGAATGTCGGTGAATAAAATGTAAAGTTTTCCATGGTATTAAATATCTCCTTTATCGTGAGGAATGTTCAATTTCCTTTTAATAAAGGATAAATCAGGATTCTAAAAAAATAAAGAAGAATTTTACGGAAAATTGCCCATTTTTTGTTGTTATGTGATATTATATAAATGTTATGGAAACGGAAAAAGAAATCATAAAATATCCGCGCATACATGGCGTCTCGTTTACAGAGGGAGGCACTCCCACAACTTTTCCCCGGCACTGGCACAATGCGGCAGAATTCCACCTTATAATGAAAGACGGTGGCATCTATAAAATTGACGGAATAACATACAAACCCAACGCAGGAGACATTCTTCTGATATGGCCCCGGGAACTGCATGAAGTGGTTCATTGCAACAAAGGGGGTACAGTTTTTGTCCAATTCTCCTCATATCTTCTGGAAAGCAATTCTGATTTTGCCGCTGCATCACATTTCCTCAATGAATGTCATCTGCTTGAAAAAAATAATACTCCTGAATTAAATAAGAAAATATCTGAGCTGTTTTTCCAAATCAAGGACATACAGGAGAAGATTCAGCATTTCTCTGAGACAAGATGCAAGCTTCTGATATATGAGATTTTACTTGCCATAGGTGATTTTATCCTGAAAGAAAAACGTGAGAGCCTGAAGGACAGTGGGTTTCCGGACAAGCTTTTGGATTACATACGTTTTGCATGCAGTTATATCACCGAGCATTCTGCAGAGAATATCACGCAGTCACATGTTGCAGAAAAACTGGGATTGAGTCAGTTTTATTTTTCAAAGCTGTTCAACGAATACACAAAGATGAGTTTCCCCGCATACCTTGCAGGAATCCGTGTACAGAACGCCATCAATCTTCTGGAGAACGAGACACTGTCAGTTACCGACTGTGCATTTGAGGCAGGATTTCAGTCAACGACTACATTCAACAAAATCTTCCATGAGATCACAGGATGCAGTCCAAGAGAATACAGGAAAATGCACTCACAGAACAGGCATGTTTAAATGACGGCTATGTTTTAGGATTTAATTTCTACAGTGAATTTTTCAATAACACGCTCAGGATAATATGACAGCTTTGCCTTCCTAAGACCTTCGATTCCAAGATCTTCCTCTCGGTTGATGAATTCTGTGTCAACGGTTTTTGCAAACTCATTGTTGATTATGGCATAGCCACCGTCACGTGCAAAGGGGGAAAGGCATTTTTCAAAATGAATGTCCGTCACGGATTTACTCAAAAGACTTGATATGCAGAAAGCAACAGGCTCCCCGGAAACAAAAAGGATGCCTCCGCTCATTCCGCATGTTTTTGAAAAGGCCTCGAAATTATCCAGGGCATAAAAAATGATTTCCTTTTCGGTCTCCAGATCTGCAAGGGTTCCGTCGCTTATGGCATAGTCTGAATTCTCATTAAGCCATTTTTCTTCAACTGTACGAACCGAATCAAAGTTACTTTCGTTCAAGAGCTCAAATTTAAAATCGCTGTACTTGTTTTGAAACTGATGTATGTGATTGCGCTTCTTGCTGTATTTTTTTCCTTCAAGTCCTGCGAGGTTTTTCGTAAGATAAATGTAATCCCCTGATTCTGGTGTGGAAGTGATCCTGGCATTAGGGAAGAGTTCTGAAAGTATGTCCTTTTCATCTGCCGTTATGTTTTGAAAAGTAAAAGATTCATCACCATTCTTTTCGCTTCCACAGAGCATTTCAATGGCGGCCTTTATTCCGCTTTTATCTGAGTCAATCTTGTGGGGAAAGCTGTAAATCGTTTTTCCATTATCGGAATATTTTTCAAAAAACCATCCGTTTTCAATTGCAATATGTGAGTTGAATTTTTTCTCGTATAAAACAGAATTGACTGCACCGTAATTGTTCGCAAAAAAATCATTGTTGCTCGCACATTCCTGAAGCATCTCCAGGTCCGAAAGCGACGTTTTCCGCCAGTTCAATTTACAGACATCTTCCATAAGCTTAATCTTTCTTTCCTTGTGCCCTTAGCCATGAGTACACCAGATTCTCGAAAATCTCGGGCTGCTCTATCTGAAGGTTATGACCGGCATTCTCGACTGCACAGTAAGTTGAATTGGGATAAACCTTCATAAGGTCAAACTGATCCTTATAGCCTACTACAGAATCCTGTTTTCCTGCAATAATGAGACACGGAATTTTACATGGGGTATCCAGTTTATCCGGGTCAAAGGAAAACTTTCCCTCAAGATTCCGGTTAAGGAATTTCCAGTCAGCCATGGCAAGAGCAGGCATAAGAGACTCCCTGTAACGCTCCCATACTTTTTTAGTTAGGCGCACATTCATCATCGTAAAGCTGTCGTATTCCTCTTTCGTCAAGCTTGATAAAAGCTCATCGTCTTTTTCGATTACGGTCAAAGGCTCGACACGTCCTTTTTTCACACCTGGAATGATGCAGGGACACAAAAGAATAATTTTTTTAATCCAGTCCTGATGTTTATTTACAAAACCCCGCACAAGAAGTCCACCGTAAGACTGACCTACAACGATGAATTTTTCCTTGATTACGTTCACCGCAAAATCATAAAGCAGGGCAAGAATGTCATCCGAGTTTCTTACGTCACCATGCTCTGAATTTCCCATGCCGGGTAAATCAATGTAATAACGCTTGTATTTTTTGTCTTCCTCAAGTTTTGTAAACACAGGCTCAAAGGCTGTCTTCATCGTAATCCTGCAGATTCCCCAGCCGTGGATGATGAGAACGGGAGTTCCCTCGCCGATGATTTCGTAATCAATGATTCCATGCTTCATACTGTCTTTCCTGAAACGATTGGCGTTTATTGTCCCTGCGGTACATCGGGATTCAGGCTCTTGTTCCGGTAATTTAAATTTGTCCTTAGCGTGTAGCCCTGTTTTTCCCAGAATGAATTTGCCGCTTCATTGTCTTTGAACACAAGCCCGAAGATTTTATTGATGCCTTCTTTCTTTAAAGCTTCCTCCGCTTTTTCCACGAGAAGATGTGCAATACCCTGTCTTCTGTATGATGGATGAACGCACATGTGATGAATAATGGCACGTCTTCCGTCATGGCCTGTTAAAATGACACCGACAATCTGAGGCTCATCACCAGAGCCGTCTTTTGAAAGTGCAAGAAAACAGGTCGTCGGATTTCTCTTTAGGTAGCGTTCAATTCCCTCGCGGCTGTCGTCAACAGGATTCAATGCACGCTTTGACTGTTCTGTGCTGTTCCATAGTGCTAATATTCCATCGTAGTCTTCGATTGTAACAAGTCTTGTCGTAATGCTCATTTTATGCCTCCGTCATTTTCCCTGTCCAAAAAATTTCTTATTCAATGCACTTAGGCCGGTAAATGTGTTCCATTCTTTTTTTGAATTGAATGTGATTGCACTCGACACTCCCACATGCCACATCATGTGCCGGAACTGTGCCAGAATCAATTCTAGCCTTGTATATTCGCAGCCATCAGGTTTTTGCAAAAGTTCCTCAGGCTTTAGTTTTTCAAAGTAGGCATCGATTCTGCTTTTGACATGCTCAAAATATTTCAAGAGCTGCTCGCGTGATATTACGATGGAAGTGTCACTTTCATATCCGGCTCTCTTGGGATCAATTACGCTTAGGTTTTCCGGTATGCCAAAAAGTTTTTCTCCCTCGTAAACATAATCGCATGGATTGATGAAAAACCTGTCCATGGAATGAAGATAATGAAAAATATAACGCGAATTGTTTTCCGCATCAAACACGGTTTCCAGGTCTGCCTTTTGAATCTGCTCTTTTATGTTGATGAAATTGATTTCCTGCTGTGCCTTTATCTGCCTGATGATTTCTTCCATTATGCAGCCTCCTCTTGTTATTCATTTGACATGAACTTTGGTGTCATCGTTGATGATGTGGATAATACCCTTGCCTTCAAGAATCTCTTTCATGCGGTGGCATAGAAACTGAGGACGCAAATCTGATTCAGGAAGTTCTTCCAGCGGAATCCAGTGAATTGACTCTTTTGCGTTGTCCCATCCAAATGTTTTACACTCTGCATCTTTTTTGCCGCGGCTTTTCATAAGATAGTAGAATTCGATTACGTGGCATTTAAGCTTGTCATAGCCTAGGGCACTTTCCGTAAAAAAATTCTCGCATATCACAGCCAGATGATCGACTTCATAATCAACACCAGTTTCTTCCTTTACTTCGCGGATAACACATTCTTCCGATGTTTCGTTCATGTGCACGCCGCCACCCACTGTGTAGAAATATTTTGATGTCTCACTTTTTACAACAAGAAATGAATTATCCTCTATGATTATGGCTCCAGTCCTATAGCGGAACCATTCATCCCCGACAGAAAAACAGCAGTCTGGATATCCAGAACGAATGTCATTGCTTATTTCCTTATTCATGCTTCATGTCCTCCAAAAACTGCATTTCTTTTGATTTTATAGTAATACAAGGAAAATGTTAAGCATTGATATAAATAAAAGTTGAAAATAAAACCGTAATGTAATATGCTAGGGATAATGCTATAGGGCTCATAAGGAGATTATATGAGGGATTTTGAAGGATTCAGGAAGGGCGTGAATCTTGGCGGCTGGTTTTCCCAGTGCGATTACTCAAAGGAGAGGCTTGACGGTTTCATAAAGGAAGAGGATTTTTCTATCATAGCTTCGTGGGGGCTTGATCATGTACGGCTTCCAATTGACTACAACATCCTTGAGACCGAGGACGGAAGCGCTTATCTGGAGGAAGGCTTTGCACGTGTCCAGAGGGCGGTTGATTTGTGCCGGAAGAATTCACTCAACATAATCCTTGACTTGCACAAGACCCCGGGATATTCGTTTGCCGCGGATGTAAAGCAGAACAGCTTCTTTGACTCCAGCGAGATGCAGGAAAGATTCTACAATCTATGGATGGAGTTTGCCAGGCGTTTCGGTGACAGGGATAACGTTGCATTTGAGCTTTTGAACGAGGTAACAGACAAGTCCTATTGTGAGCCATGGAACCGGATAGCAACCGAATGCATCAGGCGCATAAGAACGGTCTGCCCAAAGACATATATCCTTCTGGGGGGATATTGGAACAACAGCATAGAGGCACTTCCTGATTTACCCATGCCTCAGGATAAATACATCGTTTACAACTTCCACTGCTACGAGCCGTTTTTGTTTACGCATCAGGGGGCTCCATGGCTTGGTTCAATTGGAATGAGGCCTGACTTCAGGATCGGTTTCCCGGTTGAGGCAGAGTTCTACAAGGAACAGATGATGGAGCTTTTCAAGGAGCTGAACGGTGCCTTAAAGGACATGGACGGTACTCTGGATGCAAGGGCATTTGAGGTGCTTTTTGACAGGGCCGTGAAACTTGCTGAGGAAAGGGATGTCCCTCTATACTGCGGAGAATATGGCGTCATCAACACGGCTTCCCCTGAGGACACGGTAAAATGGTATGAGGCAATCAATTCTGTCTTTGAGAAATACAAGATCGGCCGGGCCGCATGGACATACCGCTCAATGCATTTTGGCCTGTGCGATGATCACCTGAAGGATGTCATGGACAAGCTTAAGTTTGTGCTGTAATCTTTATGCTATGACAGTTGCCGTTGTTTAAAAAGGAGTATGAATATGAGTATGAGAAAAGTATTTTTGATGCTGTGTTTGATTTGTTCTGCAAGCCTGTTTGCCGCACCAAAAAAATCAATGACGATCTTTGAGGAAAAATTTGGCAAGGAGACCGTTGGTTTCTATCTTACCGATGAAGACGGTTTGTATGCCGCCGTTTTTGCGGATTCCATGAAGGCTGAGGTCAATGTTCTTGTCTATGATGAGTCAGAAATAGAAGAGATAAAGAAGCTGGCCTTTGAGAGCAAGGTTCTTGTAAAATCTGTGAGCTCAAGGGAGCAGTATGATGCAGGAAACATCTATCAGGAAATAGTAAAAAAATTCAGGTCATTCATTTCGACTAATCAACTGACAAAAGTTGACTATGATTTCTTTGGCGACTATGGATTTGTACGCATAAGTTATTTCATCACGCAGAAAGCATACGTGACAAACAGGGACCAGCTGGGAATTCAATCAACAGCAGAAAAAATCCTGAGCATGATACTGGATTCAAATTCCTCTGTCCCGGTTGACTCTGATAAACCTGCAAAACTTAGCGTGTGGTCTTTTACTGATGAGCTTGAAGGATTCCTCGATGAAAGTGACTACGGCTATAAAGATACACACAGGAATGTGGAAGTTGAGTATTCTATGATACCGACAGACCAGTTTCCATATGCCCTGGAGCCTGTTTTGCAGTCTGGAAAAAATGCCCCGGATGTGTTTGCACTTGATGAGGCATTCGTGCGTAAGTTTGTTGAGTCGGGATTACTGCTGCCTTTGGATGACCTTTATGAGGAAGTAAAGGAAAAGATGGTGGACTATCCGATTAAGATAGGAAGCTATGACGGTCATGTATACGCCATGTCCTGGAGTATGTGTCCTGGTGCAATGTTCTATCGCAGGAGTTTTGCAAAAAAATACCTGGGAACCGATGATCCTGAGGAAATCCAGAAGTACTTCAGTGATCCAGACAAGATGCTTGAGACGGCACGCCTTTTGAAAAAGAAATCAAATGGGAAATGCAGGCTTGTTTCATCACATGGAGACCTCTACAAACCATTTTTAGGTATGCGTGAAAAACCATGGGTTGTTGATGATAAACTCAATATTGATCCTGCCATGGATAAATATATGGAAATCTGTAAGATCATGTATGATGAGGAATTAGATGGCCGTGCGGGGCAGTGGTCTGAGGCTTGGTTTGCCGGAATGAACGATAATTTGCGTGATGAGAAGGGAAATAAGATGGAAATATTCAGCTACTTCCTTCCCTTCTGGGGATTCCAGTGGGTTCTGAAAACAACTGCTCTTGAAACAGAAGGTGACTGGGCAATGTGCGCGGGGCCTTCAAGCTGGTACTGGGGTGGTACATGGATTGCTGCCGGCAAGAATACAGAGAATCCCGAGGCCGCAAAGGAAATGATCAGGTACCTTACAACAAATGAAAAATTCCTTGAGGAAATGGCAAAGTCTTCCGGAGAACTGGTCTGCAACATAGGCGTACAAGATAAGATCAAGGCTAATTTTGCAGATCCATACATTGGCGGACAAAACTACTATGCAGCGTTCTGTGAATATGCCAAAACCATTGATGGCTCACTGTCGCAGTCTACAGACCAGTATTTGGACACTGGTTTCGGTGGCGCAGTATCTGAATACCGCTATGAAAATGATAAACAGGAAGCCCTCGAGGAAATGATGGACTGGCTCTATTACTCGTTGGGCTTGTAGGGGAAAAATTTGGTCAAGGTATGCAGGCACTCTACTGAAAACTTTGGTGAATTTGGAAAAAGTTTTCAGTAGTAGTGAAAACTTTGTTGATTTTTGTAAAAGTTTTCAGTAGGCTGGATGAGTTATGATGCATACAATTATAGATTGCCGGATCGAGTCCGGCAATGACAGAGACATCCGCATGACACATCATGCTTTTGGGGCACCCTATGACACATCATATTTTTTGGACAGCCCCATGATATAGTCAGCTTTCCTTAAAATTCAAGCTTCCAGAAATCGAAGATGTCCGGGTGGGTCACAATCTTGAACACGGTTTCTGCCGGATCGTGGGTCCACTCATTTGCCGGAATCGTGCGATATGGCATAATCTCATTGTCGCGCTTGCGGTTCAGGCATACGAGTTTCTTTGGATTTCCCTTTACGTGAACATAGCATGGCTGTGCTCCCTCGTTCATGTACTCATAGGCGTATGTTATGAACGTATTGTTGTCGTAAAGGAAAAGGCCCACATTCTTGCCGCATTCAAGATAAACATCAAGGTTTTTGCTGAACATATAACGGATGGCAGTGAGTACTTCCTTTGGTAATTCCTGAATGTCGCTGAAATTGTCCGGTACAACAAATGTAATCATCTGACCTTTGCCGTAACAGTCGCGTATCAGTATGGGGAAATTCTTCTCGCTGGTCATTCCCTTTAAAAGCTGCCAGCTTGTATTGTTGCGGTGCTCCAAGAGCGGGAATATAATGGGTTTGTATGCGGGTGTCTTGTATTCTTCCCAGGAGTCCATCGAGTGAACCTGATAATGTGTGGCTGTAAGATGACGGTCCCTGTAGCGCAGTGATGTCATCTGCTCAATTCCATGTCCGAGCATCGACTTTACAAATCCACTTGTAACGATTGCATTGCCTCCCTCGCGGACATAGCGTTCAAGTTTTTGCATGACAGAAGGATCTGCGGTTGAAGCTGTGGTAAAGAAAATCGTCTTTGCCTTCTCAGGGAACTCCGGGGTAGGTTCAAAAGGAATGCCCTGTAATCCAAGATAATCTGCAAGATGATCCTCACCCTGTGCGTTTACCGGATGATACTCTGCCACTCCGACACATTCTCCGGTATTGCTCATAAGCTCATCGATTTTGTGCATCTGGAATCCCAGCGTCGGAACAAAATAATGATCGTAGACAAGGGGCCAGCAGAAAATCATCAGCTCGCGTGCTTTTGAGAATGCCGTAAGATAGGCCTGCTCCAGGTAATCTTCCATGGGATAGCACTGGTATGCGTCAAACCATCCTCCACCGTTGCGTCCGGGTGCAAGATTCTCCATCCAGCGTACAAGAGAGTAGGAGAGATAGCGCGGAAGGTTCTGGTCCTGATCCATTATGTTGCGGGTTTCTGTTCCCGTGTAAACTCCGTCAAAGATATTCCTCTGTTCACCTGGGTTGTAGCCTGCCTCTGCATAGCTTTCCATCCAGTTGGGATATTTAATCACGACCTTGCATTTTGGGTTCACTTTTTTTGCGGGGCCTACGATTACGTTTTCGCTCACGTCCTTCATCAGTGCAAGCCTGAATTCCTGCCATGAACGGTCTCCTTTTGCCTTGATGCAGTCCTCACATGTGCAGTTTGTAAAATAAAAGTCGTCCAGGATGATTTCGTCAAAAATACTGGCGGTAAACTCAATGCTCTTTTGAACTTCGGCACGGAAGTCCTTGTCTGTGTAACAGTATGTGTCAAAGAGACGCTGA